>JBAXTU010000002.1:0-71680 GCA_037130015.1 bacterium
TATTATAACCTTCGATTGTCTGATATTCTATAACTTCTTTTCTTAAATTTTTTAATCCAGAATTAGCTCCCTCAAGCGCTTCCCAAGTAAAATTTTGTTTACTACGATAATGAGCTTGCATAAAAAAATATCTGAGTACCATTGGATCATAGCCTTTGGCAATAATATCATCTAGAGAATAAACTGTACCTTCGGATTTAGACATTTTTTTACCATCAACTGTCAAATGCTCATTATGGATCCAATACCGCACAAACTGCTCACCCGAATAAGCCTCACTCTGAGCAATCTCATTAGTATGATGAACAGGCACATGTTCTATACCACCCATATGAATATCAATGGTCGGACCAAAAATTGCATAATTCATGGCCGAACATTCCAAATGCCAACCCGGAAAACCATCGCCCGTGAATTTTTGCCCTTGAACAACAAATGTGTACGGCCAAACCTGAAGAGCATTTTCGTGCGCACCGACTTTAAAAAACCAAATTGCAAAATCAGCTGAATTCTTTTTTTGTGAATCTCCAACCTCACCCTTACCAGCCGAGCCTTGGTTCATTTCCAGATTTTGTCCGGACAACTTGGTATAATTTTCAAATTTAGAAATATCAAAATAAATGCCCAAATCTGTGACATAAGCATAATCTTTATCCAAAAGCGTCTGCACCATGTTCTGCATCTGAGAAATATACTGGGTCGCGCGTGGTTTGTTTATAGGTTCCTCACAATTCAATTCAGCTACGTCCTTCTCAAAGATGCCAATATATTTTTCAGCCACTTGTTCTGGTGATAATTGATCTCTTTTGGAGGCTTTCTCCATCTTATCCTCGCCCTCGTCTTCATCACTGGTCAAATGGCCCACATCAGTATAATTTCTAGCAAACTTAACATTATAGCCCAAATATTCCATTGATCTGCGAATCAAATCAGCCAAAACCATGGCGCGCATATTGCCAATATGCTGAATCCAATACACAGTTGGACCGCATTGATAAAAACTCACTTGATTTTCAGAGAGTGTCTTAAATTCTTCTTTTTCCCTTCCTAGAGTGTTATAAATCTTTAACATAAATTAAATAATAATTAATACCTTTATTCTATCTGTTTTTAAGATTTTTTTCAAGAAAAAAGGATTGTTCGCCAACATGCAAACAATCCCATAATTGAATTGGAAGTTTAATCTCAGGTAGCCATAGCCGACTGCATAACTTGCCTGGATTTCATTTCTAATCTTGCCAAAACAATGAAACCGTCGGACAAATAACAAACAGTACATAAGCAATTTTCGCCACAATAGAAGCTACCATGATCTTTACCACAAGCATCGCAAAGCTTCTGAGCTTCCATTAATTGCCGACGTGCCAAGTCATTGGCTTGGATTAAATCATGATTACGCAACAGTCGCCAAGATTCGCGTTCAGCCGAGCCAAGATATCCTGTTTCAAAAATATCACGATCAGGACTGTGCAATTTTTCATCCACTTCCGGCAAAGTATCCAATACATTTTTAAACAATTCAACTTTTGTCTTTTTTTCTTCGCAAGAGCAAGCCATGTCAATATCTCCATTTTTAGATTAAAGAACCTATTATCCAAAGAACAAACAACTCTAGCCATTATGGGTAAAGTAAACACAAACTAATATTAATACCAAGGAGCATCTTGACGCACCAAAAGCTCTTTAGCCAATAACGGTTCAGCCATAATTTCTTTGACTACTTTTTCCACTCTCATACCCTGAGATCCTTTGGCCAAAACCAAATCTCCTTCTTCCAATCTCTCTTGTAAAAATTTACCAGCCTCTGAACTATTAGAAAAAGAAAATATTTTATCTTCGTTCAGGCCAGACTCCCTGGCTGTACGAGCAATGCCACGAGCTCTTTCGCCAATCGTAATAAGCAAATCAATTTTATCTTCAAAAACTTCTTGACCGATTTGGTTGTGCGCTTGAGCGGTATAATCGCCAAGTTCCAACATATCTCCCAAAACCGCGATTTTTTTGCCAATGGCTGATATTTTACCAAGCACACGCAAAGCAGCAGACATTGATTCTGGACTAGCATTATAAGTATCATCAATAATAAAAGTATTCTTAATACCATCAATTAAATGTAAACGTCCCTTAGGCGCCTCAAATAATTGCAAGGCTTGGGAAATTTGCACCAAATTTAAACCATAAACAATCCCCACGGCCGCGGCTGACAAGGCGGAATAAATAAAATGTTCACCCAAAATATTAGGCAACATAATGGGCACTATATTACCTTCATACGACAACTTAAAATTTAAACCGACTGGCACACCATTACTTTCAGAAAAATTTATTTCCAAAGCTCGCAAATCAGCTTGTTCATTTTTAATTCCAAAAGTAAGTACTCTGGCTTTGGTTGTTTCTTTCATTCCCAATACTGATTCAATATCAGCGTTTAATATGGCCCAACCATTTTTTGGCAAATGAGACACCATCACTGACTTTTCTCTAGCAATTTTTTCTACTGTTTTAAAAAATTCCAAATGCACCTGACTGACACTAGTGACAATGCCAATTTTGCAAGGTGCCAAATCTGTTAAGTATTTCATATCACCAATACGATCAACGCCCATTTCTAAAACTAAAATCTTGGGATAATTTTTATCATGCCACAATAATAATTCAACGGCCTTAAAAATTGCACCCAACCATAGCCAAGCCGAACGACCACCAGAACTTGCACCAATAATAGTAAGTGGCAAACCGATTTCGTTATTATAATTTTTAATATTGCGACGCGCATTAAAATGCGGATGAAGCACGGCAAACACCGCCTCTTTAGTAGAGGTCTTACCCACACTGCCAGTAATGCCAATGATTTCAGGACGATATTTTTGTAAAATAGCTCCAGCCAAAAACCGTAGAATTTTTTGTAAAGCCATTTTTAGGTATTTTTTCATGTATTTACTATATTTACTTTAATTTTTTTAGTGCCGGATCAGTCGGATTATCATACGGCACATTATAATACTGCAGAATAAATTTGGCAATATCGCTAAAAACAGGCGCCGAAGAAATAGCCGCTTCTTTGGAATTCTGGGGTTTTTTAAATCTAACAATCATTACAAACCGCGGATCGGAAAAGGGAGCAAAACCAGCAAAAGTGACATCAACATCGTCACCATAATGTCCGCTTTTATTAACTACCTGAGCTGTGCCAGTCTTGCCACCAACAATATAGCCAGGCACACCAGCCATTTTACCATGACCATTAGCCACCACACTCACCAACATTCCTGACAACACCTGGGCCGTCTTGGCTGTAATTACTTGGCGCACCTCTTGAGGATAATAATTTGTGACGTTGCCACTAGCATCAATTGTTTGTGACACAATATATGGCTTCATAAGTTTGCCACCATTAGAAAAAGCGCCATAGGCCATGGCCATTTGAAGCGGTGTCACCATAATACCTTGACCAAAAGAAGCCGTGGCCTTATAAATTTCTCCTTTACGATCTATATTGCTAAGATCTCCAGCCACTTCTCCAGACAACTCAATACCAGTCTGTTTACCAAAATTAAAATCCTTTACATATTTAACAAAAACCTCTGGAGTGGCTTGCTTCATAGCAAAAATAGCCCCGGTGTTAATGGAATTATCCAAAACCTGAACCATGGTTTGCTTGCCATAAACCTTCTTATTAAAATTTTTAATGTTGTATGGCCCATATTGCGCGCCACCAGTATCAACATAGGTCGTGTCTGGTTGGACCTTATCCACATCCAAAGCGCTAGCCATGGTGACAGCTTTAAAAATAGATCCTGGTTCGTAAGCGTCAAAAATAAGAGGATTATTATAAACATTAGCATCATCAACCCGGCCGTATTTGTCAGGATCATAATCAGGATAACCACACATAGCAATAATCGCTCCGGTCTTGGGATTAATCACCACCACCGAGGCTGTTTCTGATTTATATTTTTGCGCGGCAATAGACAGTGCTTGGCAAGCCTTGTGTTGGATAGCGCGATCAACGGTCAAAATTAAACTAGAACCGTCTTTTTTTTCTTGAAAATAATTATCACCAACCGCTATCAGATTACCAAAAGCATCGCGTTGGGCTTTAATTTCTCCGGGCGTGCCATTTAAAATTTTATTAAAATATCCTTCCAAACCATATTGGCCTTTTTTGGCATCATCCACAATACCCCAAAAACCAAAAAGTTGCCCGCCCATGCCAGCCTCAGGATAAAAACGCCAAGTCTCTTCTTGAAAATAAAGACCCTTAATATTCAAATCTTTTATTTTTTGCACCTGATCGTCAGTCAATCTATGTCTAATAGCTTTATACAATGAATTAGGCGTGGCCAACAAATTATATATGCGAGTAATTTCTTTGGTATTTTGTTCTTCAAGCCATTTTTGCCGACGGGTAGTTTTTATTTCTTCGGCCATCACCGGATCCAAATCAGCCGATATATCAGCAAACAAATCTTTTTCAGCTGCTGCCAAATTAACATTATCAGGCAAACCAAGAATGGCAAACAAAGCATTGGCTGTTGATGAAGCGTCTTTAATCTCTTTGGGCACGCTATATAGCATTTGTAATTTTTGATTGCCAACCAGTGGAAACAATTGCTGTTGCCCATTTCTATTTTCTACCGCATAAATAGTACCGCGCTCCGGCACTAATTTTCTATAAAGCTCGTGCTGATCAGAAGCCAAGGCCGTATAAAAATCACCCTTCATTATTTGCAAGTCAAATAATTTTAAAATAATTATAGAAGCTACGGCCACAAAAAAAACGGCTAGAATTTTTATTCTAACCTGATCGCCGGAGCCCTTACTATTCCGGCCAGAGCGATTCTGTTGTTTGTTGGCTCGCCAGGACATCTCTACATAAATAATTATTTTAAGGCAACCGCAGAACCAAGATTACTTACTACTTCCATTTTTTCCACAGCCACCATATTTAAACCTGATGCTTGACTAATAACATTGGACATTGATTGCAACCGAACATATTGTTGTTGTAATTTTTCATTTTCTGTTTTTAGATCCCTAATTTTATTTTGCAAGCCCTGGATTTGATAACCACGGGTAGCCACATTATTGGTTTGCATTAAATAAGCCACACCAAAAACAATAGAAAGTGAAACCAAGGCCATCATGGTTCGTTTCCAATTAAAAACTGCCCAAGCGGACTTGAGTAATTTTCCACGCTTATTAAGTTCTGGAAAATGATGATTAGCTTTTTCTTTCTTCCAAAGTCCGCACATGAAATTATTTTGATTATTCCCGCCAGCTGGCGGATTATTTAAAAATTTTCTCAATCAAAGTTTTTGCGCCACGCGCAACTTGGCACTCCTGCTCCGAGGGTTTTTCTCCTTTTCATCATGACTAGCAATAACAGGTTTCTTGGTCAGAATTTTAATGGTTGGATTTTCTTTGCCCCCGATGGAACGAAAGAAATTCTTGACCAATCTGTCTTCGCCGCTATGGAAAGAAATAACCGCTAGCCGTCCGCCCGGTTCCAATAAGCCAATGGCTTGTGGCAAAACCGAACGCAAATTGCCAAATTCATCATTGACAGCTATGCGTAATGCCTGAAAAACCCTCGTGGCCGGATTCTTTTTGGATCTGCTCTTAAAAATACGCTTATAAACATTTGAGACAAGCTGGACAAGCACTTCAGCCGTCTCAACTGGCCGGCCCTCGCGGCGATATGCGCTAATTGTCTTGGCTATCGCACTGGCAAGAGGCTCTTCGCCATAATCTTTAAATATTTGAAACAAATCCTGTTCGCTATATGACCGCAAAATTTCAGTGGCGGTCGGACGGTCTGAATTGATATCGTATCTTAAATCAAGAAGTCCTTGGCTTTGGAAACTAAATCCCCTATCCCGCTGGCCGAGCTGATCAGAAGATAAACCAAGGTCAAGTAGAATACCGTTAATTTTGCCAATTGTTGATACATTATTTAATCCGTTTATAATATCGCTCAAATTTTTATAATTGTCATTGACTAGAATCAAATTTTTATTCTGACTCTTTGGTACTGCCTGACTATCCCAATCAATGCCTAGTACTTTTCCTTGTGGCTTAATCTTTTCTAAAATGGCCAAAGAGTGGCCACCGCCACCAAAAGTGCAATCAACAAAATTCTGGTTGGATGCAGGATCAAGATATTTCAAGATTTCTTCAAGCAAGACTGGTTCATGAATGGTCATAGGGACACAGATGAGTTCAAGTCGCTCAGAGCTTCGGCAATGTCAGTGGAATTCTTTTCGGTCTTGGCTTTATATTCATTCCAATCTTTTTCATCCCAGATTTCTAAATAATTATATAAACCGGCAATAACCACATTTTTACTAAGGCCGGCAAATTTTCTTAAATATTCTGGCAGAATAATTCGTCCTTGGCCGTCAAATTCCACCTCAGTGGCTCCGGCCAACATAAATCTAGACATGGCGCGATTATTGGCCTTATTGATGGGCAATGATGAAAATTTCTGCGCTACTTTTTGCCATTCTTTTTGAGGATATAAAACCAAGCAGTTATCCAACCCTTGAGTGACAACTGCTTTTTTTAATTCTTTGCGGAATTTGGCAGGCACAGCTAAACGTCCTTTGTTGTCCAGGTTATGATTGTATTGGCCGACGAACATGCTTTTTTTATTTTTGGTTTTATTATTTTCCCCACTTATCCCCACTTATCTCCTTAATGATTTAATTATACACCACTTTTCATTACCTTTCAACACTTCGTCAACTGTTTTTTAAACAACAAAAAAGCCCCATTTTAGGGCATTTTTTAATTTATCCTGTCAAACAGTGGATAACTAGGGGAAAAGTTTTTATTTTTTACTCACTGTTATATTTGGTTCGCCGTTATAAGCTGGCAAAACCATTCTACCAGGTTTTGTTTTTAAAATTTTCAGAAATATTTTTTTCACCAAATCATCATCATTCTTAAATTCTGACAATTCTATTGAAGCTACCGGCAAATTAAGCGCGTAAGCCAAAGTATTGGCACAAACCACTCCTAGTCTCACCGAAGAAAAACCAGCCGGGCCATTAACCACACCAATCCCCTTTAAACTTTTAATTTTTATTTTATTTTTCTTCAAAAAATCATCTATACCAGTGAGCAACATTTCTGATTGTTTTTTGTCAGAAGTAATATTTTTAACCTTAAAATCAGTCTGGCTTTTGGCCAAGATTAATTTAACTGTTTTATTGTCGCAAGTATTGATGATTAAATTCATAAAACTTTTTAATCCTCTGTTTTGGAGTGTCTGTCATTCTTAAAATAAATCTTATCCACAACCACCAAATTTTTGCCATCCAAAATATTGTACAAAAACTTATCGGTGACGTCATGGCGGTATTGAAAATCATCTTTGGACATAATGGCATAATTAATGGGCTGGCCCAATTCTTTTTCAAAATCAGAAACCAGCTTTAAAAATCTAGCCCGATTAACTTGTCCCACCACCAGCAAATCAATGGGCGCATCAACGCGACCGACAAAAACACCTGACAATAAAAAATAATGAATCTGCCCGCATTTTTCCACTTTTTCCACTAATGATTCTTCCAAAATAAGCTGAGCCTTAATAAGTAAAGCCCGCAATTCTTCAATGAATACAAACCCAGTGTTGAGTTTGTAATATTTTTTATTATCCTTTAATTCCTTTTCTGCTTCTTTTTCCCAATCCTCTTTAGTTTGGGATTTAATGATGCCGATTTTTTCCAAATTATTTAATTCACGGCGAATAGAATTCAGATGAGTTTCTAGTCGGCGCTCCAATTCGCGGACATAAAAAAATTTCTCTGGATTATTCAGAAAAAGCCTCAGTAATAGCACTCTGGTTTTTGAACCAAAAAGTTGTTCAAGCATAAGGTTTTGTTTTTATTCTTAATTATTGTATAATATAAAAAGATAAGTGTAAACTATTAAAACAATAATGACTTGTTTTATTTGTCATTATTTTATCAAAAATTAAACAAAAATGACTAAATTTAGCACAAAAATCAGCAAATTGGACATGAATTCTGGCAATCCGTCGGCTATCGGCAATATCTTTGTAAAAGAAGATTCTCAACATGTTGAAAAGTTAGGAACAATTTTTGGCATCATTGAACTATTTTCTCTGCCAGACGATTTTAATGATAAAATATTTTCTATCATAGCTGATTTGCAAACAGAATACTATCTGCCACCATTTAATCTAGAAGACGGTTTGGAAAAAAGACTGGAAGACTGCTTACAAAGAGCCAATCGTCGTTTGTATCGCGCCATTCAAGATTCACCCATTCGCATAGAAATCGGCAATATCAATGTGCTGGCTGGACTTATTCAGCGAGAAAAAATTTACCTGTCACAAATTGGCAAAACCAATGCCTTTTTATTCCATCGTAAAAAAAGACACGATGTCACTATTGTTGATATCTTCGGTCAAACCAGCGAGAAAAAACACAAAATGAACCCGGAAAAAATGTTTTCTAACATTATTAGCGGTTCACTCACTGGAAAAGATGATATTTTCCTTTGCAATGATTCTATTTTGGAATTCCGATCTCTTAATGAACTTATGGAAACTGTGACGGAAAATACAGCACTGGCCGCATCCAAAGAGCTAGAAAGAGAGCTTGAACCGCAAACAGAAACCAATAATTTTTATGCCATCATTATTCAACCAGAAGAAGAATTTTCTGAAACAGAAGCCGTGCCAGTGCCAGCCGAAGAACCTCAAAAAATAAGACGCGAAGTCCGACCATCAGTCCCCAGTCAAAAATCTATCAACAATCTTATACGAACAGAAAGAAACACAGAAAAATATCTCACACCATCAATGATGCCTGGCTGGAAAAAAGCCTTACTAATCTTTTTGGACTGGCTAATAAAAATTTCCAACCAAGCCGGCGCTTATGGCCTCAAATATGCACGCATTGTGGCTATAAATATTGCCATCCAAACCAAAGCGACCTGGCTGAAACTAAAAGTCAAATTGGATGAAAAAAAATTACAAAGAATAAAGCAAGAAGAAGCTATTATCGGGCAAACAAAAACAGAATTGCACTCTGCCGAAGTAAATTTGGAAAAAGCTGAACAAGAAGAAATAGAAGCGGAAAAAGAAATTAAACAAGAATTAAAAGAAACCAAAGCTGAAAGTGATGGCTTTGCCAAAAATTTTACCAAGCAATCGTGGTCCTTGGCACAAACAGCTGTGCGCAAAACCATTAAAATTGATCCCTACAAAAAAATGTTGCCAACACACAGATCTGCCAATCAATCTGGAAATGGAATATCGGCCAGTTTGAGTGATTGGCTCAACAGGCAATTGGCTGGATTTTTTTCACTGTCAATTTTTAAAAGAATGATGATTATTGTTGCTTTTGCTATGTTTTTGGGTTTTAGTTTTAGTATAGCTACCAATGGCCAAGGTCAAAACATCACTCAAACAGCTGACATTCAGCAATTATCTGCTCAAATAGAAAGCCTACTTAATAAAGCTGAAGCAGAAAATGTCTTTAATGATGACTCCTCCGCCCAAAAATCACTCGCCCAAGCTCAGGAATTATTCTCTCAAATATCAACTGATAAAAAATTTGCCAGCGCCAAAGCCAGCTTACAGAAAAGAATAGACAATATTTCAGCCATACTACAAAAAGTGACAAATATTGATACTCCAAATCTTGTTGTGGATTTATCAACTCAAAATCGCAGTGCCCAAACATTATCTCTGGCCAAAGCCGGCAATCTAATAATTAATTTTGACAATCAGAGCCATACTTTATATAAAACGGATCTGCAAAATAAAAAAACCATATCTAGCGTATTAAAAATAGACAGCGTAAAAAAAATCATAGCCTTGAGTGGTAATAGTCTAATCCTGTTTGACGGCAATAATAATTTTTATGCTTACGCCCTAGACAAGGACACGCTAGAAAAAGTTATCACCGTTGACTCAACTGTCACTGATTTCAGCAACTACGAAACCAAGCTTTATGCCCTTTCAACCAGCACCGGACGCGTCTATAAGTATTTACCCACCACAGGTGGCAAATATAATGCTGGCAGTAGCTGGGTAAATGATCAAGCAATTTTAAAAAATACCACGGCCATTTCCATTGATCTAGGTTTATTTGCTATAGAAAATAACGGTCAAATCAACCATTACACTAGTGGCAAAAAAGACGAAACAAAATTCAATCCCATTAATCCCCCATTAGGCCCAGCTTCAGAAATTTATACCCGCATGGAATCAAACTATCTTTATATTTTGGATCCGCAAAATTCACGCGTGGTAGTGCTTGATAAAAACGGCAATTTAAAAATCCAATACACTTCTAAAGAATTTAAAAATTTAAAATCAATGGAAGTGAGAGAAATGGAAAAAAATATTTATGTCTTATCCGATAACAAAGTTTTTGCTATTCCCACTAATTTTTAATTTAAATAACTAACTAAAAAAAACTATGATCAAAAACAAAATTGTCATCTTTATGGCTGTGTTTGCTTTTATTATGTCATTTAGTATTCTGCCGGCCTTAGCCGTAGAAGATACTACTGTACTTGGCAACACTACTACAACTACCATAAAAACTACAGCTAAAGAAAAATTGGCCAAAATCAAAGCTAGCAATCAGTGTATATTGGACGCTCAAAAAGTCAGAAATACTGCCATAAAAACTGCAGAGAGTATTTATGCCACTTCAACCAAAGACGCCAGAGTTGCCAGAACTACAGCCAATAAATCAGCCAATGACGCTTATAAGGTTGCGACCAAGTCAGCTAAAGATACTTATACTGCAGCCACCAAGTCGGCCACAGATGCTTACAAAGCTGGCCTACAATCAGCCAAAGATGCTAAAAAAGCAGCTATTGCTGCGGCCAATGCTCTGACAGATGAAACTGCTAAAAAAACAGCCTTGGCAGAAGCAACAATAGCTTATACAACTACTGTTAAAACTTTAACAGTCGCCAAATTATCTGCCACAAAGTCAGCTAGAGACATCTACAATACTGCCACAAAGTCAGCTAAAGATACTCTTAAGGCTACTAATAAAGCCACTGCTGATGCCTACAAAGTTGCTACCACCTCGGCTAGCGCCACTAGAAAAGCAACCATTAAAGTTGCCAACGATCAACTCGTGGCTGCCAAAGTCGCTTGCAAAGCAACACAATCAGTACAATAAATTTTTATAATAAAAACACCCGACTCATTAAGAGCCGGGTGTTTTTTAATTTGAAAAAAATTATTTGACAGTCACTTTAGCGCCAGCTGCTTCTAAATCTTGTTTGATTTTATCAGCTTCTTCTTTTTTGACGCCTTCTTTAACCATCTTAGGAGCTCCATCCACTAAATCTTTGGCTTCTTTGAGACCCAAAGCAGTGATAACTCTCACGGCTTTAATGACAGCGATTTTATTATCACCTGAAGCTGTGAGCTCAATATCAAAGCTAGTTTTTTCTTCAACAGCTTCGGCAGGACCTGAGGCAGCCATCATGACTGGGGCGGCGGCGGAAACACCAAATTTTTCTTCTAAAACTTTGACCAATTCAGATAAATCAATAATTGACAATTTGTCAATTTGCTCTATGAGCGATTTGAATTTTTCTGGAATTACGATTTCTTTTTGTTCGTCCATATTATTTTTTATTATTTATTAATTATATTATTAAGCGACTTGTTTTTCTTTTTCCTCTTTAATGGCATTAATTACTCTGGCCAAACCTGACATAGGATTAGACAAACAGCCAACCAATTTGGCAAGCAATTCTTTTTTGGAAGGAATCTTTGATAGTGCAGTCACCTTGTCCGCATCAATATAATTACCTTCAAAAACACCGCCCACAAATTTCAATTTATCAAGCTCTTTTAAGAAACTGGCCACGATCTTGGCTGGAGCAACTTCATCTTCATAAGAAAACAAAGTGGCTACTTCGCCATTAAGCGTCTGTTCGTTAGTTGGAGCAATTCCTTTTTCACTCAAAGCTTTTTTTAAAATTGTTTTTTTAGCCACCAAATAGTCAATGCCCTCGGCGCGACACTTGTCACGCAAACGATTGACATCTTTAACTGCCACGCCTAAAAAATTAAACATGACAGCCGATTTCATTTTGGCTATCTTTTCATTTAAAATTTCCAAAACTTGTTCTTTTTGTTCTTTTGTTTTTGGCATATTTTTATGTTTATTTAAATAAAAAATCTGTGGATAGACCACAGACGCGCAAAATTGCCAAAAAGGCATATTTTTCCTGGATAGGTCTGCTTTTTAGAGCAAATTAAGCCTTTTTGGCGCCCATTGTCTGTGGAATTTAATTGATTGATATTATTATAGCAAATTTTAAATAAATGTCAATATTTAAGAAAAGACCGCCCAAACTTTGTTTGGACGGCCATACAAGAGGAATTTTCCCTCAGTAAAGAGGCGAAGGCAGTGGAAATAAAAATCCAATCCAGGACATGATAATGCTGAGTATGGCTCCGAAAAAGCCACCTATTGTTGCTGATTGCATGGTTTATTCCTCCATGGGTTAAATGTTCAAACACAACTATCTGTATTGACTGAATAAACAATACATTAAAAACTAAAAAATGTCAATCATTTGTATCTTCCCTAAAAACCAAAGCTTGGTACACATAAAATTCAGTTGAAGCGTCCAAATAACATTCGTTGTCCAAATCAGCCTTTTGACATAAGCTGGCCATAAATTCTTTTTTGTTTTTTAAGTCTTGCCAAACCTGAGGCAAAAAAGTAGCTGTCTTATCACCACTAACAAGCAAGACACCATCACCTGATTTTATTTCCTCAAAAGATGTTTTTATTTTTTCAGTCAAAATTGAAATTTCAATTTCTATATCTTCTAATTCGGAAAATTCCAATGGTGGAAATCTAGGATCATGTGCCACAGCTATACTCATTTCTGAAACAGAAGCAATGAGTGACTGATCCATTTCCAAATGCCCAATACAGCCACGCAACTTGCCATTTTTTAAAATTGTCACAAACACTCCACGCTTTTCCCAAAGATTCTGATTAACTGTCTGGGGCTGTTGTCTGGTGCCGTTAGATAAATATTCAGTCAAAACACGCCTAGCTGTTTTTAACAAAAATTCCTGTTCGCCACGAGTGTAATCTTCCATAAAATTTAATTCAAATATTTATTGATATTAGCCTGATGCTCCTCAAAAGTTTTACTATACACCGTATGGCCGTCTTTAGCTGTAATAAAAAAATAATAATCATTCCTGGTTGGATAAATAGTCGTCTTAATAGCGATTAGTCCTGGATTGGCAATTGGACCAGGAGGCAAGCCCGCATATTTATAAGTGTTGTAAAGTGAATCATTTTGTAAATCAGCGCTACTGGGGCGTAAATCACTATGACCAGTAATATAGTTTACTGTCGCATCTGATTGCAGTGGCATTTTTTTGGCAACACGTTTCCAAAATACATCTGCCACCATGCCCTTATCGATTTCTGTCTTGGCTTCACGCTCTACTACTGAAGCCATTGTCAAAATTGAAAGCAAATCCTTATTCTGATCTTTAATATCAGAAAGCATTTTAGCTGTCACTTTTTGAGAAAAATTATCCAAACATTTTTTAATTATTTCCTCGGCTGTTGGCTTTTTGGAAATTAAATAAGTATCTGGAAATAAAAATCCTTCAAGCGTTTTAGCTTTAACACCAGTTAAAAAATCATACTTATCACGCCAGTTGTCAGTGCTAATGGCGGACATAAAATCTTTTTTATTAACCAACTCAAGACGCTCCAAATAATCCCCAATTTGGCTGGCTGTCCAACCTTCAATTAAGGTTATTTTAGTTCCTTTATTAATATTATCGCTGGCAGTCAGGGCATGTAAAATATCAACTGCGTTTAGATTGCCTTTAAATTCATGTTCTCCAACAATTAAACGGCTTTGTAAACCAGAAAACCTTGCATAATATTCAAAAACCAATTGGCTTTTAATAAGTCCAGCACTTCTTAATCGCGTAGAAACATCTTTAACACTGTCACCAGTCGTCACCTTAAAAGAAATTGCCTTAATATCAGAACTAGCCGGCGTAAACAACAAATTATACGTATAAAAACCGCCACCAATAACGACTAAAAAAATCAGAATAAAAAAAGTTTTAATAATTGACTTCATTTTTATGTTTAATTATTTATTACTATTTTATAGAATATATTATAGCCAAAGCCAAAATTACTGCACCCACAATTATCCGATACCAGCCAAAAACATTAAGGGAATGGTGGCTTAAATATTTCATCAAGTACTTTACAGCCAAATAGCCAACCACGGCTGATGTTCCAAATCCTAAAAACAGAATTAAAAAATTTGACTCTTGCCAATTGCTAATCTTAACAGCCTTACTAACTCCAGCCAGAGCAATGGCCGGCACACTTAATAAAAAAGAAAATTTGGCAGCTTCTTCTCTTTTTAATTTTCTGCCAAGACCTGCTATAATACTAATACCAGAACGTGACGTGCCAGGAATAAGCGCCACAGCTTGAGCACAACCAATAAATAATACATCTTTAATATTTAAACTAGAATTTTCACGATTATTGTGTTTTGAATACTTTTCCACCACAAAAAATAACAAACCAACAATAATAAACATCACAGCTACTAAAACTGGCGAACGAAAAACACCATCTATAAACTTGCCAAGAAATAAACCAGCTATAGCAGCCGGGATTGTGCCAATAATAACGAACCAAGCCAAACGCTGATCATAATCATTACGCAAATTCCAATTAAAAAAACTGGAAAAAAATCCAAAAAATATTTTTTTAATATCTTGATAAAAATAAACAAAAATTGCCACAAGTGTACCCAAATGCAGTATCACATCAAAAAATAAATCATCTGGCAAATTAAAATGTAACAAGTCGTGGAACAAAATCAAATGACCTGAACTAGAAATTGGCAAAAATTCAGTGACACCTTGAAGACCACCAGCCAAAATAGCCAAAAAATAATCCATAATAAACAATTATTTTATAAACATGTATTCTCTTATTATCATACCAATTATAGTTGGTTTTGTCACTCAGGTAATCAAACTAGCCACTGACGGCGTTCCCAAAAATTTAAACTGGCAACATCTCATGAGTGACTATGGTGGAATGCCTTCTTCACACACTGCCTATGTAGCCTCCCTAGCCACAGTCGTGGCTCTGCGTGAAGGATTTGATTCTGCCACTTTTGCCGTGGCCTTAGTTATTATGGTGGTAGTAATTAGAGATGCTGTTGGTTTTAGGCGAGAAATAGGCAAAGATGCCACACTCACCAATAAAATTGCCAAGGAAGTCTTTAAAAACAAAAAAGACTTTCAATATTTACACGAAAGAGTCGGCCACACCCCCTTGCAAGTGATAGTAGGATTTATTTTAGGTTGTAGTTTCAGCGTTTTTTTATACGCTATTTGGATAATTTCAATAGCCATGTTAAAATTAACATAGCTAGCAAGCTCTTTAAGCCAACAACAAGCAGGAGAATTTATCATGAATATGGAATCATCACCAATTACAATCAGGAATGAAAATTCCAGAATCGGCACTATTATGCGAATCAAAACGGGCATCAATGTGGACTTGTATGCCAGAGAACCAGAATCGGTTCAAGAAGTACAAATATGCTCTAATGGTAGGCACCTTACCGTCTGTGTGGGCGTTTTTCCCAAGGGGTATTACGAAGAAATACCTTCAAATTGAGAGACATGCCTTAACAACCCTACAAATATGGAGATTATCCCATGTTTAAACCATCATAAACAGCCACACCAATAGGTAGTGGCTGTTTTCCTTTTATCTCAAAATTATTTTTGACAATCAGGACAAAAATGAGTCCCACGTCCGCCAAGTTTTATTTTTTTAATAACATTATTGCAACGCAAACATTTTTGACCAGCTCGCTTGTATACTTTTAAATATTTTAACATACCACCTTTGGTGCCATCAGTGCGCACATAATTATCAGAAGTAGTACCGCCTTTAGTAATGGCGAATTTTAAAATTTTAGGAATAGCCAAATACAAATCTTTAACTTCTTTTTCTTTTAAATCACCTGCTATTCTGGTTGGCAAAATATGAGCCATAAACAACGACTCATCAGCATAAATATTACCAATGCCAGCAATTTTTTCCTGATCTAATAAGAGCTGTTTTATTTTTTTGTTTTTATATTTTTTTAATAAATCCAAAAACCAAGATAATCTGTATTCTTTATCAAACGGCTCCACACCGTATTTTTGTTTGGTAAGTTCACGAGTGGCATTATCAACATATTTTATCCAACCGAATTTCCTGATGTCATTAAAATACAAAGCCGAACCATCAGTAAAATCAATAACTATGCGAGAAAATTTATTAGGCAATTCACCAACATTACCAATCGCATGTCCTCCTGAAATCTTCTGGCCTGATTTTGAGGCATACACCAATTGCCCGGTCATTTTTAGGTGAATCAAAATATTATGATCACCGCCCAAATCAATAATAATCATTTTGCCACGACGGCCAATGCTATAAATTTTTTTATTTTTTAATTTACGCGCTAAAATAATGGCACTGGGCAAGGCACTCTTGACTGCCGAAGTCACCACGATTTTTATAGTTTTATTTTTTATTTTTTTATTAAGTTCAGAAACAATTGTTTGAACTTCTGGAAGTTCTGGCATAAAATATTATTTTATTTACCATGACAATGTTTATACTTCTTGCCACTACCACAAGGACAAAGATCATTTCTACCAACTTTCTCGCCATTATAATGGCTGGAGTCCTTGATAATTTTGTCCACCTTGCGATCTTTAATGACCGCATCCTGTTCCATAGGAGATTTAAAAGAAGATTCTTTTTGGGCACCAGATAATTTTATATTTTTAGGATTATTTTCCAATGGCATTTGATCTGGCGACACCATACCTATTTTATAAATACTATAAGCTATTTGACGATCAACTTCATCTAATAGCTGACGAAACATCTTTAGAGCTTCTCGCTTGTACTCCACAAGCGGATCTCGCTGACCATAACCTCGCAGTCCAATACCGCCACGCAAATATTCCACCGCATCCAAATGATCCACCCACAAAGAATCAATCACGCGAAGCAACATGCCTTTTTCAATTTGACGCATAGGCAAAATTTCCGGATTAGGATTAGGCAACATGTTCACATTTTTTTCCAATTCATTATAAGACAACACGGCTAGTTTATCCAAGTGACCAATAATGCCATCACGCGACATTAGATCAGCTTCATAATCACCGCCTTGATTTCTGATTTTTTCAATTTCAGCCTGATCTTCTTTTTTCAAATGAAAAATAGCACCGACCGATTCAAAAATTATAGGCAATTCCCAATTTTTAGGATCTTCGGTCGCGGTATGCATATTCACAATAGCGGCAATTTCGTTTTCCACAGCTGTCATGACCGCTTCTTTGGTTTCGGTTCCGTCTAAAATTTGACGACGTTTTTTATAAATAGTTTCCCTTTGCTTGTTCATGACATCATCATATTCAACCAAATGTTTTCTAGTATCAAAATGATGACTCTCCACCTTTTTTTGCGCTTCTTCAATTGATTTGGTGATCATGCCATTTTCAATAGGCATATCCTCTGGGATACGAAAAGTTTCCATCACTGATTTGAGACGCCCCGAACCAAACACCCGCATCAAATCATCATCAAGAGAAATAAAGAATTGTGAAGAACCCGGATCGCCTTGACGTCCGGCGCGTCCACGAAGTTGATTATCTATTCGGCGCGAGTCATGTCGTTCTGTCCCAATCACACACAAACCACCAGCAGTCACCACGCGTTCATGTTCTGCTTCATTATATGGATAACCACCCAAAATAATATCCACGCCACGGCCAGCCATATTCGTGGCCACAGTAATGGCGCCATATTTACCAGCTTGCGCGATAATATGCGCTTCTTTTTCATGATGTTTGGCATTCAAAACTTGAGCTTCAAGTCCTTCACGAGCGAGCAAATCAGCCAAGATTTCATTTTTTTCAATAGAAATTGTACCAACCAAAACAGGCTGTCCAACTTGATGGCGAGCTTTAATTTCAGCCACGAGCGCTTGAAATTTACCATTTTCATTTTTATAAATACGATCATTTGAATCTTTTCTCAACATGGGCCTATTGGTCGGAATAACCACCACTTCCAATTTATAAATTTTGGAAAATTCTTCGGCTTCGGTAGCGGCCGTGCCAGTCATACCAGCCAATTTTTCATACAAACGAAAATAGTTTTGAAAAGAAACCGTGGCCAGTGTTTTGCTTTCTTTTTGTACGGTGACATTTTCTTTGGCTTCAATAGCTTGATGCAAACCTTCGCTATAACGACGGCCAAACATCATACGTCCGGTAAATTCATCAATAATAATTATCTCGCCATCCTTGACCACATAATCTTTATCTTTTTTAAACAGCGCCTCAGCTTTTAGTGACTGTTCAATATGATGCACATCAGAAATCCCTCTATCAGTGTAAATATTTTCCACGCCCAAAAATTTTTCAACTTTATTAATGCCATTTTCAGTGAGCGTAGATGATCGACGTTTTTCATCAATTACATAATCTTCTTCATGCTGTAATTTTTTTACAATTTGTGCAAATTGGTAATATTTGTCAGTGGACTCCATGTCGGGCGCAGAAATAATAAGTGGCGTGCGCGCTTCATCAATCAAAATTGAATCAACTTCATCAACAATGGAAAAATACAATGGCCTTTGCACCATTTCTTCCACAGACATCACCATATTGTCGCGCAAATAATCAAAACCAAATTCGTTGTTAGTGCCATATAAAACATCGCAAGCATAAGCTTCTTTTCTAGTACACGGCACTAAATTCTGCACATCCAAAATTGGATCGCCTTCTTGGTGCTGATATGACGCATCAAATCTATAAGAAATATTTTGCTGTTGGATACAACTAACAGTGAGTCCTAAAAAATCATAAATCTGGCCCATCCAATCAGCGTGGATACGAGACAAATAATCATTGACCGTCACTAAATGCACCCCGCGACCAGCCAAAGCATTAAGATAAAGCGGAGCAGCAGCAGTTAAAGTTTTACCTTCTCCAGTTTTCATTTCTGCAATTTGACCACGATGAAGCACGATACCACCAATCATCTGAACATCAAAATGGCGCTGACCAATAACACGCTTAGACGCCTCACGGATAGTGGCAAAAGCCTCTGGTAAAATTTCATCAAGTGTCTTGCCACTTGCCAGCCCTGCTTTTAATTTTATTGTTTGGGCTTTTAAAGCTTCATCTGACAAAGCGGAAATCTGCTGTTCAAGCGCATTAATTTGCTCCACTGTCTCTTGCAACTCGCCAATCACCTTTTTGTTGGGATCGCCGAATATTTTGGTAAAAAATGACATATTGTTATATTGTTTATTTCACTGGAATTATAATAGAAAAACCCAAAATAATCAACTAAAAAGAAAAAGCCGACAACAAACTTGCTGTCGGCTTATAATTCAATATTAATCCCGTTTTTCTTTGTACTTAATTAATTCACCTTTTAATTTGTCCCGCACTTCATTCATAGACTTGGAAATATTTTCAGTCTCAGCTGTGGCGCGCAAAATTTTGCCAGGCACGTGCAAATTTATTTCTGCGCGATAAATATCACCCTTTTGATGATGAAAAGTGGTAATACCAACTTCCACATCAGCGCTAATAATACAATCACAATATTTAGTCAGCCCCATTATCTTTTCATTAATGACTTCATGGGCTTCTGGTGATAGTTTAGCGTTGGTCGCCTTGATATTAATTTCCATAAATTATTTTTATTAAATTAATGATTCTTTGCAGGGAATTATCCGACTTGATAAATAGTATTAATATGATGACCGGAAGCAACCTGTAAACGATGTTTTTTAACTGTTCGTTCTTTTAAATATCGCCTCATATAATCAAAAACTTCAGTGCGATTGCTTAAGGCGTGCCAACCGCCGTCCTGTTCGGTGATATAAAGATGCTTAAAGCCGTTATCCTTAACAAACTGCTGGCCAATGTCCAAAACTTTCTCGCAAAAATCTTCCACGCTGATATTTTTCATAAAATCAGAATTGGGATTAAAACCGCGCAAGACCAAAGATTGTCCGTCACCATCCTCAATAATATACGCCTGAATATTACCCTTGACCTTTTCGTCTTGTTCCACGATATTAAGGTGAAAATGGTCATCCCGATTAAACAGCTCAATATCCTGCGCCGTACAAATGCCGGCCGAAGCCTTGGCAAAAAATGAACCGACATTTTTGGAAACATACGCCTTGAGATCAGCTTTGGTCGCCGTGGCTGTTCCGCCACCTTGAACCTGAAATTTCTTTAAATCCTTTTTTATGGCCGCGCGCCACGGGCTGATGACTTTTTCACCGATATATTGCGACAAAACTTTTGATAACTCTTCATAAGTCCTGATTTTTTGCCAATCAACTTCCAATTTTCCGCCCATTAACCGTTCCAAAGTCTGTTGTCTTTTGGGTTTTTCCAAAACGCCGATCAATTCCTTGGCGACAAAATCGGTTTCCTCCGCCAGCAAACTCTCCAGCTCAGCCGAAAAATTATCCTTAAAATACACGCCGACTATCTCTTGAAGTTCGGCCAAAAATCCAAAAACATTAAGCTCGTCAACTTTTGGATAGCGCTCCAAAAAATTGCGCGCCAAAGCCGTTTGAGCCAAGGGCTCCAGCAATCGGCCAATTTCCAGCGGTGAAAATTCAGTCTTGCCTTTAGTCACATCAACCAAAACTTTTAGGTCTTTTTGCGTTGCCGGTAGATCAGCATTGTTTTTAATTTCTTTAGTTTCTGCCGGCTGTTTTTGATCAGCTGACTCGGCCGTTTCCCAGGCCCGCAGTTTCTCCGCATCAAACAAATCACGCCAAATTGAAATTTTTGGCAAATCAAATTTTTCACCCGGCTTCAACTCATATTTCTTTTTACCGCCCAAAGTAAAATCATAACCCTCGGCCGGAAAATTGTAACCAGCCAAATCCTCCGTTTGATCTTCTAATTTAGGAATAAATTTATCAACCGACTGACAATCCATGCCCACCGGCTTATAGGCCAAATAAACCATCTCCGACAGAATTTCCCGATCTTGTTTAGGCAATATCTTGGCAATCGGCTCATTGTGGAAAAATCTCGGCTTCAGTGACTTAATTTTCTTGGCCAAATCCTGGCGTCCGACTAATCCGGCTTCATGATAACGCTTAAAAATAATCGGGGTCAGCGAACCTAAGTCCTCAATCGCCGCAAAAATTTCTTCTTGATTTTCGGTCGGCTGATAATTCGACAATTTGGAAATCGTGTCAATGACCGTATTAAATTGATTGGGATACTCGGCGATTAATTTCCTGAGCCAAGAGAAATTTTTCTGATCGTTTAAATACCGTTCAGTCGCGGCTGGAAAATATTTCTCGCGCACTAATTTATTCGCCATGAATTTAAACAAACTATCCGGCACTTCTTGTCGCGCCAAAAACTTCAGGGCTAAATTACCACCTAGCTTTTGATCAATTTCAAATAATTTTTTAATTAATCTCGCCAATTGCGCATTTTTAGTGAGCGCCTTGATCGGATCCCTTTCTTTCTTTAGAGAATTCAAGCCGATTTCTAACAGTAATCTTTTACTGTCTTCTCCGCCCAGATTATCCAAGGCATCAATTATTTCTAACAACAATCCATGACCGACTTCTTCTTTGCCCTCAAAGGCCGACTTTAAATTTACGCCCAAACGATCTTTGACTCCCTCCCGCTCGGCGACTTCCGCCGTGGTAATTTTGTCTTGGCTTAAAACTTTAGATAATTCCCGATCAAATATTTTTATCGTCTTAGCTCTATCGGCTTCCGGCAAATAACCGATAAATTCCGCCCTTTCCGTCTCATCCAAAGCCAAAGCGCAAGCCGGCAATAATTTCGGATCGGCCACGGACGCCTCGGCTAATATTTTTAAATCCGGCAATTCTTTTCCATTCACTTCTCTTTGCAAAATACCCATCAGTAGCGCGTCTGGCTTAAAATCAGCTGCCGCTCTTGCCGTCTCATTGGCTCGGCCGGCTTTGCTGTCTTGCGCCCGCCGCAAATTGTCGCCGTAATTCTCGCCCAAAGCTTGCTCGGCCTTGGCTAACGTCGCATAAGCCATTTGCGCATAAGATGGAGCCACGGCCATTTGTTCGGCCGCGTTACCAGCAATCAATTGCTTATTGGCTAGAATTTTTTCCGCCACTTCAGGCGTGTACTGATTTGCACCGCCAGCTTCAGCAATTATTTGCTCTAATTGTTCCTGATTAGTATTTGCTGTTGTTTCGGCCAAGGCGCGGTTTTTAAAATCAACAATCTTAGAACGCAAATCATAGCTCAATAGTCTTAAATCAGCTTTAGCTCTGACAGCTTGCAACTGGTCGGGCTCACTCGCGACGATTTTTGTTTCTACTGACACGACTGTTGCTCCCGTTGATTCAAAATTTTTTCTGCGCATATTATATGTCGTTTAATAATTCTTTGGCTAAATAATTAATCTCTGTCAATTTATCCGGCTCATATTGTTTAATCAGCCCGCTGTAGCTTGATAAATTGCCTAAATTAATCCGCAGTCTCAATCTTTTGTTATTTCGTCTGCTAAGCCATCGGTTCCAAGGATAAATCACCACACCCAAAAATTTCAATCCCCGATTCGCTTTTATGATTATATCATGGCGACAGTTTATATCAAGTCGCAAATCATGCTTTAAAAATTCTATGACATTAATCCTAATTTTACCCAATTCTACCGCATTATCTGCTAAAATAATAAAATCATCACCATAGCGCAAATAATATTTGATTTTTAGATTATGTTTTACAAATCTATCCAGTTCATTGAGATAAATATTGGCAAAAATCTGACTGGTCAGATTACCAATAGGAATGCCACGGGCAGTTTTACTCTCTCTCTCTCTCGTATTGCCTGGGTTCGCTAAAAATTATTTTTCTCATTATGGCCAAAACCCGATCATCGCTAATTTTTCTGGCTATCAAACCAAACAAAATTCCCTGATTAACGTTGTCAAAAAATTTCTTTATGTCGGACCGCCAAACATAACCGGCGGACTGGCGACGCAAAAATTCCTGCGTACGCTTTATAGCGCCAATAAGTCCTTTACCCTCGCGACACGACCAAGCGTCATAAATAAATGTCTTGTCAAAAATCGGCTTCAAGTATTCATAAAGCAAACGATGGACGACGCGATCACGCACCGGAGCAATTTTGATCAGTCGCCGTTTGTTATCAATCACGACAAACTGCCGATAATCGCCGGGCCGATAGTTGCCACTAATCAAATCCGCTTCCAACCGCCTTAGATTATTTTCTAAAAAATATTCAAATTCAATAATTTCTCGACTGGCGATTTTTCCGCTCCTGAACAACCGCCAACATTTATACAAATTACTTAAACTAAAATTTATGGATTCACTGCCCATTATTATAAGAACTTATGAGATTTATAAAGCAATTTTTGACCTTAATGAACATATGGAAAAACGCCAACGCTACTCGCTCGGTAATAGCTTAGAAAATACGCTTTTAATTATGCTGGAAAATTTCATCATGGCCAAAAACGCGCCCAAGCCGCTCAAAGCGGCTTATTTGATCAAAGCCGGCGCCCAGCAGGAAACCGCCATTTTAAAGTTGCGTTTGATTTTAGAATTGAAGCTAGCCAATGAGACTAGAATTTTCCAAACGCAAGCTAAATTAGCCGAGGTAGGACGCATGCTGGGCGGCTGGCTTAAATCTTTATCTTCATAAACCCTTGCCACGGAACGAAATCCATCGTTGGAATTCCGATTGTCGGGATTGTTCCTGTTCAAGTTCGGCTGGCGATTGTTGCGGTTCCAGTTGAAATTCGGAACATGGCCGGACACATTTTATGACGAAAAATATCCGCTTCGCCAGCTATCGCAATAACCGGCTACTGTTTGTTTTCCGCTCATACGCGAGGTTTTATGAAAAATAAATTATGTAAAGCTGGCAAATACCATATTAGCCAAAATGCTTAACAATAATTTGTTGCGGTTGCACGGTCCGAGCCGCGTGGCTATACCCCGCTGGAAATAATTTTCCCCGTCAAAGGATCAAAACTAAAATTAAAATAAAATTTAAATTCTAAAATCCAAAAGACAACCAGCTACAACCTCGCCACGGAACGAAACCCATCGCAGGAAACCCGATAGTCGGGATTGACCCTGTCCAAGTACGGCCGGCGAAAGCTGCGGTACCAGTCGAAATCCGGAACATGGCCGGACACAAATTGTCCGACCAAATAATTAGCTTTGCCCTTGCCTTGATAGTCATCTATGGCGGTATGGTCTTCTTGCAGATGAGTCAGCCAATCAGAGAGAGCGGCTTCAGGGGTGAGGCCTTGTTCGTTTTGATATTGAGGATTTGTTTGCAGGGCTTTGAGGTAATCTTTGGGAGATTGATTGGCTTCAAACTGTTTACGGCCATTGATGGTTTGGCCCTTGCCTTCGGCCGGCAAATCAGGGAGGTTTTCTAGGAGGAGGAATTGCCAAGCATTAGACGGATCTTGTTTAAGGAGTTCGCTTTTGTATTTACCACCTCGCTGATCTTTGGTCTGGCCGTCGTAATTGGTGACTTGGTATTCCATTTGCTTGTCTGGATCTGTCTGAGGATTGTCGCATTGGATGAGATCTTGCCAAATGTAGAGAGGATCTTCGGTGTTGAGCTCTAGCGTGGAGTCATCTGTGGCTTTAATACCTGATTCCTGGTGGACTTTAAGCAAGGTTTCTTTGTACCTCTGGATTTGGATGGAAAGAGGCAGAGCAAAAGGCACGAGGCGAAGCTGGGTAAAGCCTTGTTCTGCTTTCTTTTCAATTATCTTTCTTTTTTCTGGGTCTTTAAGTTTGTTTAAGATGTCTTCATAGCTTGGCAAGCTGTATTCCTGGCCATCAACGCCAACAATTCCCTGCTCGGGCATATATCTGTCTTTGTCTGGATCAACGGGAAAGTTTTCCAATAGGCCTGTTTGGTAGAGAACTTTTATTTGGGCTAGGTATTGGTCGTGTAAGTGGAGACGTTCGGCAAGAGCTTCAATGGCTTCTTGGCCATGGTCTTGCTGTTCTGTTTGGGATTTGCGACGTTCGGGAGAGGGCATAAGAAGATTAAATTAAGACTTTAAATTGCAATTTTATTTATTTTAAAAACCCACATATTCAATTTCTTCCATCAGCTGAATACCAAAATGATCTCGCACTTTTTGTTTTCCGCTCATACGCGAGGTTTTATGAAAAATAAATTATGTAAAGCTGGCAAATACCATATTAGCCAAAATGCTTAACAATAATTTGTTGCGGTTGCACGGTCCGAGCCGCGTGGCTATACCCCGCTGGAAATAATTTTCCCCGTCAAAGGATCAAAACTAAAATTAAAATAAAATTTAAATTCTAAAATCCAAAAGACAACCAGCTACAACCTCGCCACGGAACGAAACCCATCGCAGGAAACCCGATAGTCGGGATTGACCCTGTCCAAGTACGGCCGGCGAAAGCTGCGGTACCAGTCGAAATCCGGAACATGGCCGGACACAAATTGTCCGACCAAATAATTAGCTTTGCCCTTGCCTTGATAGTCATCTATGGCGGTATGGTCTTCTTGCAGATGAGTCAGCCAATCAGAGAGAGCGGCTTCAGGGGTGAGGCCTTGTTCGTTTTGATATTGAGGATTTGTTTGCAGGGCTTTGAGGTAATCTTTGGGAGATTGATTGGCTTCAAACTGTTTACGGCCATTGATGGTTTGGCCCTTGCCTTCGGCCGGCAAATCAGGGAGGTTTTCTAGGAGGAGGAATTGCCAAGCATTAGACGGATCTTGTTTAAGGAGTTCGCTTTTGTATTTACCACCTCGCTGATCTTTGGTCTGGCCGTCGTAATTGGTGACTTGGTATTCCATTTGCTTGTCTGGATCTGTCTGAGGATTGTCGCATTGGATGAGATCTTGCCAAATGTAGAGAGGATCTTCGGTGTTGAGCTCTAGCGTGGAGTCATCTGTGGCTTTAATACCTGATTCCTGGTGGACTTTAAGCAAGGTTTCTTTGTACCTCTGGATTTGGATGGAAAGAGGCAGAGCAAAAGGCACGAGGCGAAGCTGGGTAAAGCCTTGTTCTGCTTTCTTTTCAATTATCTTTCTTTTTTCTGGGTCTTTAAGTTTGTTTAAGATGTCTTCATAGCTTGGCAAGCTGTATTCCTGGCCATCAACGCCAACAATTCCCTGCTCGGGCATATATCTGTCTTTGTCTGGATCAACGGGAAAGTTTTCCAATAGGCCTGTTTGGTAGAGAACTTTTATTTGGGCTAGGTATTGGTCGTGTAAGTGGAGACGTTCGGCAAGAGCTTCAATGGCTTCTTGGCCATGGTCTTGCTGTTCTGTTTGGGATTTGCGACGTTCGGGAGAGGGCATAAGAAGATTAAATTAAGACTTTAAATTGCAATTTTATTTATTTTAAAAACCCACATATTCAATTTCTTCCATCAGCTGAATACCAAAATGATCTCGCACTTTTTGTTTGATAATAGAAACAAGCATAATAATGTTTTCAGCTGTGGCTGTGCCATTATTAATAATAAAACCAGCATGGCCATAGGAAACACTGGCGCCCCCAATACTTTTGCCTTTTAAATTCAGCTGATCAATCAGCCATGACGCTGGAATTTTTTTGAACTTAATAAATTCTTCGGGAAAGGCCGGAAATTTATTTTTAAATTCTTTTACTTCTTTTTCAGTCAGAACAACATTTTTAAAAATACTGCCGGCGCAATAACCACATTCCTCTTGGCCTTCAATTTTAATGGCCAAGGCCATTTTAGCTGATCTTTCTCTGGCAATTTTTTTCATTCTTTCTTTGGCCTCCAATAATTCTTGGTCATTGCCTCGCTTTAATTTAAAAGTAGCAGAAATAATAATATCATGATTACCATTAGCTTTAAAAATAGACTCACGATAATCAAAATGACAATCTTTATTTTTTAATTCTTTAATTTTTCCATTTCGCAGTACTGTCACGCTTTCCACACTATCACCTGTCGCACCGCCATAAGCACCAGCATTGCCACGCACGGCTCCGCCAATAGTACCTGGCACACCAACAGCCCATTCTAGCCCAATCAAACCCGCACCCAATGATTCACCAACAGACTTTGACAAAAAAGCGCCAGCATCACACTCAAGACCTTCTTCTTTTCTTTTTACCTTACTCATCAACAACCTAATAACCAAACCATCAAAGCCAGTATTACTGACTAAAACATTACTACCACCACCCATTACAAAAACAGAAATTTGTTTTTTTTCAGCCCACTGACAGATTATCTCTAATTCTTCCACAGATTGAATGAGGGCAAAATATTTAGCCGGACCACCTATGCGAAAAGTCGTGTGTTGAGACAATATCTGATTTTCTTTAAAACGATCTCCCAATAAATCTTTTATTTTTTGCAATTGTTCCATATTACTTTTTCTTTTTATTTCTGACATAATAATTATTAACCTCCATGACTTTTTTTTGGGCAGAAAAACCACTACCCTGAACTTTTTTCTTTTTTATCTTTCCCTTTTCAAATTTATCAGACAAAGCGTCAAAATCAATTTTATTCTTTATATTAGCCATATAACTAATTATTTATTTTAGCCTCTTGACATTTTTACTGTCTTGCCTTATAATTTTTTCAGCATTTAGATACTGTGTCTAAAATGATAATGGTTCTTTAAACTAAATTAGGAGACGAATAATGGAATACAAAAGATGTTCAAAATGCAATATGAATTTTCCAACCGATTCCAGTTTTTGCTCAAACTGCGGAACAGACAATCTCACCCATGGAATATCCCCAGCCTGCCCCCAATGCAAAGAAATATATATTGAGGAATCAAACTTCTGCACTCAGTGTGGCTACAAACTCAAATAGAATTTATTTGCAGGCAACACACGCTCCGGCCAAAAAACCGGGGCTTTTTATTTTATCAAATTCTTGGCTGTTTCATAAATATTGCCAGCACCCATTATCATTAATACGTCAAAATCGCCTGACATCTTTCTTATTAAATTTTCAGTCGTTATTAAATCGCCTCCATAAATAGCCGACACGCCATTTTTCTTTATAGCCTCAACTAATTTTTCGCTACTTATATCAAAATCTTTTGGATTTTCACGGCCCTCAACATAAAAAATATCAGAAATAATCACGTTGTCTGCGCCCACAAAACTTTTGGCAAAAGCGTCAAAAAAATTCTTGGTACGATTATACTGATGGGGCTGAAAAACAAACAAGATTTTTTTGCCACTAAAAAATTCTTTAACAGCTGTTATATTTTTTAAAATAGCATCTGGCGTGTGCGCATAATCAGCAATAATTTCTGCGTTTCCCAAAAATCCCAAACGTTCAAATCTCCTCCAAGCGCCATTAAAATCTGCTAATGATTTTTTAATAATCTCCCAATCAATGTTAAAAATCCTAGCCACAACTATAGAAGCGAGCGCATTATAAACATTAAATTTTCCCGGAATTTTTAAGCTGAAATTACCAGCCAAATCATTAGCCACAAAAACATCAAAATATTGCCGGCCATTTTCTGTATTAGCGCAAACAGCTTTGAAATCAGAATCATTGTCTATACCAAAAGAAAATTTCTTGGCAGAAACATTCTTAGCAACTACGATTGAATTATTATTGTCATTATTAATAATAACAAAACCACTAGCTGGAATTTTTTTTAAATATGACTCAAAAGCTGAAATATAATCTGATTGATCATGAAAATAATCCAAATGATCCAGCCCGATATTAGTCACCACTGCCACGTTCGGATTGTAATTATCAAAAGCTCGGCGATATTCATCACTCTCAAAAACAAAATATTTTGAGTTTCCAAGCCTGGCATTGCCTTCTAAAAAATCAGCTTGACTGCCCAGCACCACGGTCGGGTCAAGGCCGGCCGATATAAAAATTTTAGCGATCATGGCTGTGGTCGTGGTTTTACCATCCGTCCCAGATACCCCTATGGGGTATTTATCTTGTATAAGCAATCCTAGCAACTGAGGATAAGAAATTAATCTTAAACCCAAACTTTCAGCTTTAATTCTTTCCAAATTATCAACAGGCACGGCTACGCTATAAACCACTAATTCTGCATCATTAACAAGATTACTTTCCAACTGAGGAACTTTTATTTCAATCCCCTCACCCCTAAGGCTTGCAATTACTTCGCTCTCTGACGCATCACTGCCATAAACATCTTTTCCAAGTCGTTTCAAAATTCTGGCCGTGGCCGAAATGCCGATACCGCCAATGCCGATAAAATAAATTTTATTTATATTTTTTAAATCAATATTGTCTTTCATAAATTAATCTTTTCTAGTTAATCCCAAAAGCAAACTAGCAATCTTGTCCGCGCCATCTGGTGGCACCAATTTAGAAATATTACGTGATAAATTTTCTCTCTCCGGAGCGCTAAAAAGCAATTCTTTTATCATGGATATAAAAATTTCACTATTTAATGATTCTTGCGACAAAACCATAACCGCATTATTTTTTTGGAAATACTGAGCGTTTAATTCTTGATGTCCAGGAATAGGAATAACAATGGCTGGTTTGGCCATAACTGCTAATTCGCATAGTGATGACATGCCAGATCTACTAACCACCAAATCAGCGGCACAAAAAGCCTCAACTGTTTCATTGGTCAAAAATTCAAACTGATGATAATTTTCAGCCTCGGCTTGATTTTTTTTGCCAACACCAGTAATGTGCATCACTTGGCAAAACTGCAACAACTCTGCCAATGATTTTTCCACAGTTTCATTTATTTTATTGGCTCCAGTACCACCACCCATAATCAACACAGTTGGCAAAGAATCACTGAGACCAAATATTTTTTTAGCTTCTGTTTTTTCGCAAACACTAAATTCCTCACGCACTGCATTGCCAGTAAAAACAGTTTTACCTTGGCCATAATCACGTAGTGACGGTTCAAAAGATATAGTGATAGTATTGGCGGTGTTGGCCATTAACTTGTTGGCAAGTCCAGCCAAAATATCCTGCTGATGAATCAAAACCCGACGACCCAAAATAGTTGCAGCCCATGTGACGGGCACACCAGCAAAACTGCCGGCGATCATAATAGCATCTGGCTTGAATTTTAAAATAATAATAATTGACTGAAAAAAAGCGAATACAACTTTAAAGGGATCAATAAAATTTTTCCATGAAAAATAACGTCTAAGTTTGCCAGAAACAATAACCTTAAACGGTATCTTATAACTCTCTACGGCTGTTTTTTCCGGTCCTTGACTGGTGCCTAAAAAAAGAAACTCCGTATCTGGCTTAATTTTTTTTATTTTTTGATAAACAGCTATTAAAGGACTCACTGAGCCCATAGTACCACCACCAACTAGCAATATTTTTATTTTCATATCCTTAATCTTTTAATTATTTTCAACTTGTTTTGATATATTAACTAAAATTCCGGCCGCTGCCAAGCACATCATCAAACTGGTACCGCCATAAGAAATAAATGGCAAAGGCACGCCGGTCAGTGGCACTATGGCCACAATGGCGCCTATATTCAAAAAAGACTGTATAATAAACCAGCTAATAATACCAATGGAGAGCAAACGGCCGAATTGATCAGGACAATGCAAAGCATTTTTTAAAACCCTCAAAACAATCATAACCAACAGAATAATAAAAGCTGTGGCTATAAAAAAACCAAACTCCTCGGAGACAATGGCAAAAATTGAATCACCTGTCACTTCTGGCAAATAAGCAAATTTTTGCCGGCTATGCCCAAAACCCAAGCCAAACAAACGGCCAGAACCGACAGCTAGAAGCGCTTGATTAATATGATAACCAATGCCCAGTGGCTCTAATTCAGGATGCAAAAAAATAGTAAGGCGCTGGGCGCGATAAGGCGCCATTTTTATCAGCATCCAAATTCCAAATGCCCCGGCCACAGACAGCCACGACAAATGTTTCCAACTACCACCAGCCACAAAATACACAACTAGTGAAGTAGCCGCAATAATAGACATGGTGCCCATATCTGGTTCAAGCATAATAAGCAAAGTAATAATACCCAAAACAAAAATAAACGGCAAAAAACCTGTGTTAAAATCCTTTAGATGTTGCACCTTGCGAGAAGACAACCAAGAAACCAAATAAATCAAAAAAGTCAGTTTGACTACTTCTGATGGTTGTAATGAATAGCCGAAAAAATTAATCCAACTTTTGGCCGTACCATAGCCAGCACCAATACCAGGCATAAAAACCAAAGCCAATAATATAATACTAACTGCTAAAAACGGCACAGCCAGAGATTTTAGACGATAATAATTGAGACGGGAAAAAATAACAAATAATAATAGCCCCGGCAATAAACCGAATATAATCTGATGTTTAACATGCCAATAACCATCATTAAATCTTTGCAAGCCCACGGCCACGCCAGCCGAAGACAAAATAGCCAAACCAAATAATGTTAAAATAGCAAACAGACAAACCAAATACCAATCAGGCTGTCCGGCATCATGACCACTGACCACGTCTTTTATCCAAGCTTTGGCTTTTTGGCGTAAATTTTTTAAATCAAATTTCATTATTTTAATTTCTTAACTATATTTTTAAATTGGTTGCCTCTATCAAATTCATTTTTAAACAAACCAAAACTAGCGCAAGCTGGCGATAATAAAATAATATCCCCTGCTTTAGCAAAGCTTTTGGCCAGTCCGACAGCATCAATCATTGAAGCTGTTTCTGTCACTAAAAATTTTGAATTGGGCATTAATAATTTTTTTATTCTTTCTGAGCCAGTGTCTTTTAAGAGAATAACCACTCTACAATTTTTTTTAATTTCTTTAGCTAATATTTTAAAATCTAATCCTTTATCAGAACCACCAGCTATTAATATGATATTTTTATTTTTAGCAATGGCTTTTAAAGCTGAGAGTGTGGCTTCTGGCGTGGTAGAAGTGGTGTCATTATAATATTTAATACCACCGATTTCTTTTAAAAATTCCAAACGATCAGGAATTCCCTTAAAATCCTTAATTACTTTTTTAATATTTAAAATTTTAATACCGCTAATTCTGGCCGTACAAATAGCGCCCAAGGCATTATACAAATTATGAACCCCAGGAATTTTAATATCAGACACTGAACAAATATTTTGTTCAACACCATTTTGACGAAAAACAATCTTACCACCTCGGACAAAAATTCCGTTTTCATGTTTGAACTCATGAAGCGAAAACCAAAATCTTTGAGCAGACACAAGACGACCCATTTTTTTAGTCCAAGCATTATCACGATTTAAAATAACAAAATCATTTTTATCTTGCCAGGCAAAAATATTTTTTTTAGCCTCGGCATAATCTTCCAAATTATCATAAGTATTTAGATGATCAGGATAAATATTAGTGAACACAGCAATATGGGGCGACAATTTTTTTGATTCCAAAGACTCCAATAACCAAGAAGACAATTCCAAAACTATTTTTCCATTTTTTTTAACCTTAGCCATTTGCGACAAAGGCGACTTGGTAATATTGCCGCCAAGCACCGAATTTTTATCCTGAGTTTTTATAAACTCATAAATCAAAGTTGTGGTCGTACTTTTGCCCCTAGTGCCTGTAATAGCCACGATTCTTTTTTTATCAACCAGCTGAAAAAATAAAGAAATATCTGTTTCAATAGGAATATTGTTTTCTTTGGCGATTTTTAAAAATTTTGAAGTACGTGGCACGCCTGGATTTTTTATTATCAAATCAGCAGATATAAAATCACTTTCACGATGTTCACCCAAAACAAATTTTATTTTCTTGGCATCACTGCCTAGTCGTTTAATTTGTTCCTGTAATTGCTCTTTACTTTTTAAATCCGTCACAGTCACTTTGGCTTTTTGAGACAACAAAAATTTAGTGGCGGAAATACCACTACCATCTTCATACAGGCCCAAGCCCATAACCGTGACTTTTTTATTTTTAAGATTAAGCATTATTAATTTTAATTATCTTAGTGCCACGCCCCCCTGTCCAGCAAAAAAATCGCAAGTCCCACAATAGACATCATGGCCGATATTACCCAGAAACGCATCACCACCTTGGCCTCGGGCCAACCCAGCGCTTCAAAATGATGATGAATAGGGGCTGACAAAAAAACTTTTTTGCCATTTCTAAATTTCTTTGATAGCACTTGAATAATCACAGACATTGATTCAACCACAAACAAAAAACCAATGATCGGCAAAAGAAAAACCGCATTAGTATAGAGCGCCATAATCGCCAAAGTGACGCCGAGCGCCATAGCGCCAGTATCACCCATAAAAAATCTGGCTGGTGGAATATTGAACCACAAAAAAGCCAACAACGCGCCAATAACCACCCCGCAAAAAGCAGCCAAATCATAATGGCCTTGAAAAAAAGCAATAGCACAAAAAGATAAGAAAGAAGTGAGCAGAGTGCCACCAGCCAACCCATCAAGTCCGTCAATTTCATTAACCGAAAAAGCCGTAGCCACCACGATAAAAATCACTAGTGGCAAATACCATAAGCCTAAATTAAAAGTGGCCACAAAAGGCACATGAATAAAATCCCATTGCAATTTGAAATAAAACCACCAAGCCACGGCCATAGCAATCAGAGTATAAACCATCAGCCGATGCTTCACTGATAAGCCTCCGCCATAAGGCCCGATTTTTCTCACATTTAAATAATCATCAAAAAGACCAACCAGGGCTGTAGCTACTAGCGCGCCTAGTGGCAACCAAGTCTCACTCCTACTTAAAAAATTCAAACTACTAAACACATGATCAAATATTTGACTCAAATAAAAAAACCCTAGGGAAATAATTAGTACTGTCAACCAGATAAGAATCCCACCCATAGACGGAGTGCCTGATTTTTTTTGATGCAGGTTGGAAAAAATAGGCGCCTTCTCAGAAGTCCTGATTTGCTTACCCAATTTATATTTGTACAAAAAATGAGTCAAAAGTGGCGTCCACAAAACAGCTACAGCGAATGACAAAAAAATCAAACAGAAAATTTTAATGACATAAAAATTACCGACTGCCTCAGGCATAAAATAAAAAATTAAAAATTAATATAAATTAATAAAGAACCGGCCAACAAAACAATCAAATTAAAAATCAAAGCCGACAAGACAAAAAAATAACTTAACATTCTTTGCTTTAAATAGATATGAAAAATAATCAAAAAATTAATTACTAAAACAATTAGCCCGCTAGCCGGAAGCAATAGCACTTGTTGCCATGGCCCCAAAGAGCTAATCCCAAAATAAACAGTATAACCTAGAATAATATATTCTGTTGATTGCCAAAAATTAAAAAATAATATTATCCACAGAATAATATTAATGATAATGGAAGCAACTAGGCCACCAAGGATGATTTTGTTTCTGGCCGAGACTCGTGCCAAAGAAAAAACCTCTGAGAGACGCAATAAAAACATAATTTGACTATATTTGTCTACTATTATTTAATTATAAACGATAATAGTCATAATTGTCCACTATTGACAACTTTATGTTTATATTGTAATGTAAAAGGTTAAATATTTAAATCTAAAAAAATATCTAAATTTAAACAAAAATATGGAACAAGAAAAAATCTTTAGTTTAAAAAACATTCTCACTGTGGCTTTTGTTGCCACTATTGTGACTGTTTTAACTTTGGGCCTTAGTTTATGGCAAACCCCAAAATACAAAGCCTCAGCCAAATTGATGGTGATCATTAATCAAGATAACGTTGATTCCTACACAGCTTCACGCTCTGCTGACTATATCGCCAACATTCTTACTGAGGTATTGTATTCAAATTCTTTCATGAATCAAGTACTGACCAGCGGATTTAATGTCCAAGACAACTTCGGCTTTTCAACTGATGAGCGCCTAAATAATTGGGAAAAAGAAGTCAAAACTCAAGTCAAGCAAAATGAAGGCATTATTCTTTTGGATGTTATGGGTGATGATCAGAGCCAAGCTCAAAAAATTGCCCAATCAACCAGCTATCTATTAATGACTAGAAACAGCGACTATCATGGTTTGGGCAATAAAATTTCAGTCAAAATTCTAGACAATGCCTCTATTTCTTACACTTGGTCACAAAACAAAATTGCCACTAATACTGGCTTGGGCTTTTTAGCCGGCTTAGTTTTGGGCTTCTTCTTTATTATTATCTTCCCTCAACAACAACTCTTGGCTGTCTTTTTCGGCTATGGCAAAAAAAGAAAAGATGAAACCATTGAACTGACACAGCCAGAAGACTATTGGTCTCAAAATTATGAAACACCTACATTTCCAACTGAAATAATTAATGAGACTGAATCAGAACAAGAACAAACAGAAGAAAACAAAACCGACAAAAACGGCAACCAGTACTACGGCTGGTAAAAAATAATAAAATATTTCTTAACTAAAAGTCATGATTATCGGCAACAGACAAATCAGCCAAACGACTTTTTACCAAACAGTGGCCTATACCTATTTGGCCACTTTTGTTATTACCTCAATTTTTTTGGGCCTGTCACCAATTTTATTCGCTTTATTTACCGCAGTCGGAGCAATTTTTATTTTAGCTTACGCTGAACTCGGACTGTGGCTAATTATTGTTTTTACCATGTTATTTGAAAGATTTTTCACGCTTCAACCACTTATCATCAACCAAAATACTTATAAACTATACCCACTGGATATTGTCATGGGCCTTTTAATTTTCAGTATTTTGTTTTCATTAATCAAATCAAAAAATAAAAATAAAATCACCATTGGCTGGCCAGAAAAATTAATCCTGCTGTTTATCACTATTTCCGGATTATATTTTATCAGAAGTCTATTTGATATTAATGCCGATTTTGATGTGGCTTTTAGCAGTTTCAAAAATTATGCTTTTTATCCCCTGCTTTATTTCATTACAATCTATCTTATAAATGACGCTAAAAAATTCAAGCATACCTTGCATACCATTCTAATATCTGGAGTACTGATTATTGGTTTTATTATTATCGGTGTCATTACTGGCCAAGGTTTGTGGACAGAATATACTCCGCTTTCTACCGCTGGTGTTCGCTTACTCGCAGGTACACACGCCTTTTATCTAGTTTTATGTTCGCTGATTGTTTTGTCACTCCTAGCTTATAAAAGATTTTTCAGCAACCAGTTGCCAACCATGATTTTATGGATCTGGTCATTTGGTATTGCTATGTCTTTAATGCGCCATCTGTGGCTGGGTTTAGTTTTTGGCGGAGCTGTTATTTTTGCACTCATACCGAGAAAAAATAAAAAAATCCTAGCTTCTTATGGCGGTAAAAATATTTTAACCGTCTTTGCTATTTTGGTTGTTCTTATTATGGCTGGCAATATTTTCTTTACTTATGATTTAAATAATCCGGTTTTTAATTTTTTGCAAGATTTGCAAATTAGAGCCGCTTCTATTGGCAACACTTCTATTGACACCAGTGTTGCTTGGCGTTTTAGTTTGTGGCAATCAGCTCAAGAAGTCTGGTTGACCAATCCTATTTTTGGTATTGGTTTGGGGCATATTATTCCGCTAGAACTTGACGGCTGGAGAACTTTTGAAGAAGTACGCAATCTACACAACTCACTATTAGCTATTTTGGTGCAAATGGGACTGCTCGGCTTGATTTCATTTTTAGGACTGATTGCCTCTGTACTGATTACCAGCAGAAAAAAGATTTTTAATGATCAAAATTTAACACCATATTATATCGGACTTTATGCTGGCGTAGCAGTCATTCTTTTTTGCAGTTTATTTCAGCCTTATTTTGAAACTAATTTGACCGCGATTTTTTTGTGGATTTTCTTAGGCCTAATTGCCACCAGCCGTAATCTCAAAACTTAATTTTATGAAGATACTCGTTATCAACAAATTTTTATATCCCAAGGGCGGAGCCGAAACTTATCTGCTTGCCCTTTCAAAACTTTTGCGCCAAGATGGCCATGAGGTGATTTATTTTTCCCAACAAAATAAAAAAAATATTTCTGCCTCAACAGCTAAATATTTTTTACCAGATTTGGATTTGTCAGGCCAAAATAAAAAAAATATTTTAGGTCTAGGACGAATTTTTTGGTCTTTTTCAGCTCAAAAAAAATTAGATCAATTAATTAAAACAGAAAAACCAGACTTGGTGCATCTGCACAATATTTATCATCAAATTTCCCCTTCAATTCTTAAAACCATCAAAAAACATAACCTGCCAGTAGTCATGACCGTGCATGATTTTAAATTAGTCAAACATGATTATACTCTGCGCGCCGATGGCCAAAAAACCAGACACAAAAATTCACTGGCTATTGATTTATTACTCAAGGCTGAAATGACTTTTCATAAACTGTTAAAAATTTATGAAAAAAATATTGATTTGTTTATTGCACCATCAGAATTTGTAAAAAAAGAACTGCTAAAAAAAGGCTTTGACGAAAAAAAAATCATAGTAGTACCACATTTTATTGACTTAACTACTTACCCTAATTCTCAAAATACCGAAGCTGGAGATTATATTCTTTACGCTGGCCGATTGGACGAAAGTAAAGGCGTTGATCTATTAATAAAAGTGGCCAATCGTATCAATAATAATTTAAAATTAAAAATTGCCGGCACGGGCCCGCAAGAGAAAAAACTGCACGAACTGGTAAAAAAACTAGGCGCTGAAAAAAAAGTAGAATTTTTAAAACACTTGGACAAACAGCAATTAATCAATGTGATTAAAAATTGTCGCTTCACAGTTTTTCCTTCGCGAGTACACGAAACTTTTGGCTTGGGAATTTTAGAAAGCTATGCTTGTTTCAAGCCAACCTTGGCTTCTAGGGCAGGCGCCTTTACTGAAATTTTACAAGATGGCCAAACTGGTATATTATTTGAAGTGAACGATGCCATCGGATTAAAAAAAATAATTGAGACTTTATGGAATGGTCCAAGCTTGGCAGTTATGGGGAAAAAAGGAAGAAAACTAGTAGAACAAAAATATCAACCACAAAAACATTTAGAACAAATTTTAAACATCTATAATAATTTAAAAGATGAAAAAAATTCTGCTGGCAATTAGTTTCTGTTTTTTAATTACAGCCATACCAGCCAATGCTAATGACAATTCAAATTATACTTTATTGACCACCCGATATCCGCGAGTGGTCAATTTATATTGGAAAACACCCATAACTCAAGCTGAGGCCAAAAAACTGGCCAAGTGGGATATGTTGGCACTCTCCATGGATGCACAAATTGACAGCTCCGACTCCATAAAATATATCAGGCAATTAAATCCCAAAATAGTTATTTTGGCCTATACCTCAGCTACCGAGATTCCGCTTGAAACTCGCCTAAATATTATGGAACCACATGGCCTTGGCCTTTGGCATGATCTTATTAGCGACATCAGTCCAGAGTGGTATCTAAAAACAACCGACGGGCAAAATATTTCTTGGTGGCCAGGCAATGTTTCTATGAATCTTTATGCTACGGACAAAAACGGTCGCACTTATGGGGATTATTTATCAGATTTTTTTGCCAAAAAAGTGCTCACCACCGGACTTTGGGATGGTTTGCTTTTTGACAACACTTGGCAGAATATTTCTTACATCAACAAAAAAATAGACATTGACGCAAATGGAGAAATTGATGCTCCGGAAAAAATTGACGGCTTATGGCATGAAAGTTATGAAAATTTATTTTCACAAATAAGAAACCAAATCGGCGCCAAATATTTAATTATCGGCAATGGCGATGGCTATTATCAAACAAATACTAATGGCCGAATGTTTGAAGGTTTTCCCGAGATTGGCGAAGGCGGTTGGACAGGACAAATGCCAAAATATCAAGACAACATCATAGACGGCTATGTGCCACGAGTTAATATTATAAATTCAGACGCCAATAACACAGACAATCAAAACGATTTTAAAGATATGCGCTATGGACTGTCCAACACTCTCATGGGCGACGGTTTTTACAGCTTTGATTACGGCCCGGACTTGCGTGAACAATTTTGGTGGTATGACGAATATGACGCCAATTTAGGACAACCGATTTCTACGCCATTTAATTTTTTTGATAAAAATAATGCCAGTCTCACGCCTAGCGTTTGGCAAAGAAATTTCTCCCAAGGCATTGTGCTAGTCAATTCAACAGAACAGCCACAAACCATAAATCTTGATCAGCCCTATGAAAAAATAAACGGCACTCAGGATTTAAAAGTTAATAATGGAGAAACAATTGAAAGCGCCACTATCCCCGCTCATGACGGCCTGATTTTATTTAAACCTATTACCAGTCTTGATGATATTATTTTTATAAATAATTATAATATCAAAATTTTCAGTGGCGATGGACGAAGCGTGCGCAAAATTTTTTCTATTGATGATCAAAATTTTGCAAGTAATTTAAAAATTATTAATACCGACATTAATAATGATGGACAAGATGAAATAATTACCGCTGACAAAAATAAAATTTCCATCTATAACGCCGACCATAAATTAATAAACTATTTTTATCCGCTTGGGACAAAATATACTGGGGGAATTTCTTTGGCCATTGGTGATTTGTCTGGCGACAAAAAAACAGAAATCGTAGTTGGTGGCGAAACTGGCAATGCCAATCTAATAAAAATATTCAACACTTCAGGAAAACTATTGCGATCGTTTAATGCTTATAATAAAAATTATAAAAGCATTGGCGTGAATGTGGCTTTAGGAGACACTAATGGCGATGGCAAAATGGAAATTATCACTGGCGCTAGCTATGGCTATGCACCAATTATAAAAATTTTTAGTGATATGGGGAAAATTTTAAACAATGGTTTTTTGGCTTATGACAACAAATTCAAAGGTGGAGTCAATGTGGCGTCTGGCAACATTAATAGCGATGGCCGGGCCGAAATTATCACCGGCCCAGACCTTGGTGGCGGACCGCAAATTCGCACTTTTGATGCCAAAGGCAAACTATTAAACTCTTGGTGGGCTGGTGAAACCACTGGTAATCAAGGTATTAAAATTGGCACAACAGATATTGACGGCGATGGCGAATCTGAAATTTTAACTTTTAAAAAATAAAATAATAGCTAAAATAAGCTAAAAAATACCAAAAAAATACTTCCCCTTGACAAAAAAACCTTTATTTGCTAATATACTTTATTAAACTTTTGTGGCTATTGCCCTATCATGGCAAAATTGCAAAAGATTAATGTTTGGACATTAACAACATAAGTGAGAAGTCGCAATAAACTCTGACAGAGCCCATCGCTCGACAGAGAATGTGACTTAAAAAAACAGCCCTACGGGCAAGGAGTAGTACCATGAATAAGAATTTGTTTTTCGCAATGCTTGTAACCCTAACCGCAACCATTCTCATTGGTTGCCCACCCCCGGACACTAACCTGGCCACGACACTGAAAGTGACGGCCGACTTCTACAAGACGACCGCCCACGAGGGAGGAACGGACAGTTATCTGTTTTCTCTAGACGGTGCCAATAATCAAGTGTCCGCCACCCAACCAACCAACGGCGCCGACTACTTCATTTTAAGTATTGAGGCGGTCAATAGTGCCAACATACCGGCAGACTTTTCCTGGGACGTGTCCGTCTCGGAAAACGACGGACCACTACTTCCATTATCTGGGAAGTTCGGGGCTGGCGACGGTGACGCGAAGCTAAGGCTTTACCTTGAGGACTTTTCCTCTGAATTCACGATAGTTGTAAATTCCAAGGCCGGCCAACAGAACTCTGATGGAGTAAATCTCAGCGAATGGAAACAGTCGCGGACGATTTCACTCTCACAGTCTGTTGCCAAAAAACCAACAGAAGGTGAAGGTGAAGGTGAAGGTGAAGCAGTGGTAGCTGGATTACCAGTCATCACAACCCAACCTCCAGCCACTTTGTCGGCCGATGTTGGTGAACAAGTGACCATTAGCCTGACAGCTACTGGCGCCACTTCGTATCAGTGGTACGACAATAGTGTCGCTATTACCGAGGCAAATTGGCCAGAAATAGCCAAATATTCCTCAGGATGGAATACCAATACATTGGTGATCTTTTCCTGCGGAACGCTAAACGCTGGTTTTTATCAGTGTAAGGTCACAAATTCCGCTGGGACAATACTTTCCAGTGGATGTAAACTGACCATAACTAATGGAAACGGTGCGGTCACTGAAGGTGAGGGTGAAGGCGAAGGCGAAACTGGAGGAGGTACTCCCCCTGGAAGTGACGGTGGACGAGTCAAAGTAAATTTGACCGCCACAGCCGGAGCAAAAACTCTAACAGGAGTTTTTGATAACTTCTCCAGCAAGGATTTTTCATCCTTGTTTATTAACGGCACTGGTATAACAATGGGATCAGGACTACAGATAAAACTGTGCCTGTTCTATATTGAAAAACCAGGCAACGGTTCCCAACCAGCCAAGACCATCACTGGAACAGTAGCCAGTGACGGCAAAACAATCACCTGGGATCTGGGAGGATTGACCACGGATGCGGTCAAGACCAACTGGAAAATAACTATGATAGCCGTTACCAGTAGCAAAGAATACTGGTTAAATACCGGTATGCTAGATGCTTTCTGGAACGGCACTATTATGAGCCGTCTATCAGATGGCAACTACGCTGGGTCATAAACCCAGCCCAACAAAAAGGGTAAATGACTTTCCCTAAACAAGTCATAAATTCGCACAAACCCGCGGAGAACACAAGTTGTTCTCCGCTTTTTTTTATTTAAATTTAAACAAAATATACACAAAATTATAAATTAAAAAATTAGCTATTGACAAAAATACTAATCAATGCTATACTTTTCTATTAAATGGTTTTAATAAAAAGCCATTTAAAGCCCCTTACAATTTGGAGCTTACGGACCGTTTCCCTGTCGGAAACGGACTAGTTTGTGTAAAAGAAAAAAAACAAAGAAACAACAAGGAGAGCAAAAATGAAGAAAATGATGAGTATTGCAACACTGTTGGTAATCGTGATCATAATCACCGGTTGCCCCGCCCCCCAAACCACGTCCAATAGTAGCCAAACCGGCACCAACGGACAGACCGACACAACCGGCGCCAAAACAGCGCCAAAGTTCACGCTACAGCCAATCCCCCAGACAAAAAATCCTGGGGAAACAGCTGAATTTTCTGTTGAAGTGACTGGCACACCAAAGCCAGTACTACAATGGCAGAAAGATGGCAAAGTTATTAGTGGTGCAACCACTAACAAACTAACCATCGCTTCTGTTAAGCCGACTGACGAAGGCGAATACAACGCCAAGGCAGCCAGCACAGAAGGTTTTGCGGACTCGGCAGTGGCTTACCTTTGGGTAAATAAAGCACCTGCCATAACACTGCAACCATCCAACATCATCGCCAAAATTGGCGAGGCAGTGCAGTTCAGTGTGGTCGCCACAGGCACAGCACCACTCTCCTACCAATGGAGAAAGGGTGCTATACCAATTAGCGACGGCACGAACTCCAATCTCCTAATGTCAAATATTCAGCTGACTGATGTAGGAGAGTATTGGTGTGAGGTCAGCAATGCCATAGGGCATGTTGACTCCAACACCGCATCTCTCACAATTCAAACTGCTGAAGTCGAAGGAGAGGGAGAGGGAGAAGGCGAAGGAGAGGGAGAGGGAGAAGGCGAAGGAGAGGGAGAGGGAGAAGGCGAAGGTGAAGGTGAAGGTGAAGGCGAAGGTGAAGGTGAAGGTGAAGGCGAAGGCATTGCCCCAACCATCACTGGTCAGCCAAGTGATGTAACGGCCACAGTTGGCCAAGCAATACAATTTAGTATCACTGCAACCGGTACAGAACCTTTGACCTACCAATGGAGAAAGGGTGCTACAACGGTTAGCAGTGCTACAACCTGTGCGCTGCAACTTTCCAACGTCCAATTAACTGACGCGGGAGATTACTGGTGCCAAGTCACCAACCCCATCAATCGTGCCGACTCCAACCCCGCAACCCTCACAGTCAATCCGGCTGTTGAAGGCGAAGGTGAAGGTGAAGGTGAAGGCGAAGGTGAAGGTGAAGGCGAAGGTGAAGGTGAAGGTGAAGGTGAAGGCGAAGGCGAAGGCGAAGGTGAAGGCGAAGGCGAAGGCATTGCCCCAACCATCACTGATCAACCAGTCGGTCAAACCATCAATGAAGGCGGTACGCTGACATTGACAGTGACAGCTACTGGTACGGCGCCACTTGCTTATCAATGGTCCAATAATGGCCAGGCAATAAGCGGTGCCACTTTTGCCACATACTCAACACTTCTAGCCGATTCATCGGACGAAGGAAAGTATCGTTGCAAGGTGACGAACACTGTCGGCAATGCAACTTCTGACACAGCCAGGGTCTATATCAATGGCAAAGCAGAAGTTCGTATTTCTTATGCTGGTAGTGGAGAAACCTGGTTCTTGGCAGATTTCAATCCCAATGGACAAACGTTAGAAACGTTTATGTCATCAGATGTTAATACTGATGAAAGTCCGAAGGACATCACTGCTGTCGGGATAGTGGCTATGAAAAACGACTATACCATGGAACCGATGGGAGTAGATGGTCTACCAACATCAGCACCGACCGAAGGGTTAGTTTTTGATGGTAAAGGAGTCTATGACTCGGCCGGCCAAGCACGCGCCGACAGAGCATATGATCCGGCAAAAACTTACAAAATATATTTGGTCTTTCAGATCAAAAACCCAAACACTGGCGTTTCTAGGATGCTGATTGGAAACAACAGCATGATCAAGATGACACTGAACGGTGTAGCACTAGCCATGAGCGATGGGTCAAACTATGACCTCAAACTCGGTAGTGCAATAATATTAATTAAACCAATCATCACAACTAAACCTCCAGTCAGTTCGTCAGTTGCCACCAATGGCAGTCTGACATTGGAAATCAATGTTGCTATCAACGAACCATTGGTATACCAGTGGTACAAAAATGACATCATTGTCGTTGACAGCCCAGCCTCGGCACCGCATATCAGCGGAGCCATGACCGACACACTGATTATCAGCAACGCCCAACCGGCCGACACTGGTAAGTATACCTGTGTGGTCAACAACGGAGCTGGCGAAACTGTTTCTGCCGAAGCCACGGTGACTGTCACTGGAGCAAGCGCCCTACCAAGGATTGCTCTAAACCCGACGAGTCAAACCGTCAACCCAAACACTGCTGTCACTTTTTCAGTGAATGCAGAGGGTGGAGTTGGTACTCTCGGGTATCAGTGGTTCAAGGTTGTTGGCTCAACCGATCCAATACCGGTGCCCACAGCAACGACCAACAAGCTGGTCATCAGCAACACGACCGATGCGGATGAGGCAGGCTACTTCTGCCGAGTCTACAACGGCACTATAGTGTCGTAAGCTTCAACGGCCCAATATAATGGGCCAAAACAACACACAGCCAACAAAAATCCTACTGGATATTTGTTGGCTGTTTTTCTTTTTTGTCTAAATTTAGACAAAAAAGAAAAACCAACGACTCTTGACAAAATCATACAAACTTGATAACATTTAGTGTTAAATAGAATATATGAAAATAGCATTAATCGGACAAAAAGGCATCCCTGCCAAACAAGGCGGTGTTGAAAAACACGTTCAAGAACTGAGCACTCGTTTAGCTCAGGCTGGTTTTGATGTGACTGCCTACTGCCGTCCGCATTATACTGGAGAAAAAAAGAAAAATTACAAAAAAGTAAAAATTGTTAATTTACCATCAATCAATACCAAACATCTTGATGCTATCAGCCATACTTTCCTGGCAACCATTCATTCATTATTTCAAAATTATGACATTATTCATTATCACGGCGTGGGTCCTTCTTTACTTTCGTGGATCCCAAGGTTGTTAAATCCAAAAACCAAAGTGATTGTCACTTTTCATTCAGTGGATAGAAAACAGCAAAAATGGGGTTTGTTTGCCAGAGTCATGCTGACTGTTGGCGAATGGACTGCTTGCCATTTTCCTCATGAGACTATTACTATTTCTCAGACCTTGCAAAAATATTGCTTATTCAAATTTGATACCGAAACTATTTATATTCCTAATGGAGTCCAAATTTCTAATCAAAAAAAGAAAAAGGCTATTTTAGAACAATACGGCCTAGAACCAAAAAAATATTTTCTGGTGGCTTCAAGACTAGTCAAACATAAAGGCATTCAAACCTTGATCAAGGCTTATCAAAAAATAAAAACAGACAAAAAATTAGTCATCGTTGGTGGCGGATCAAACACCGGCAACTTTACTGAGGAATTGAAAAACTTGGCCAGACCTACCAGCAATATTGTCTTTACTGGAGAACAAGTCGGACTTGAACTGGAAACCTTATTCAGAAATGCTTATTTGTTTGTCCAGCCGTCAGAAGCCGAGGGTTTATCAATTGCCCTATTAGAAGCCATGTCTTATGGACTGCCAGTCATTGTCAGCGATATTGAAGAAAATCTAGAAGCCATGGATGGCCACGGTTTGTCTTTCAAAAACAAAAATGTCAATGATTTATCCAGACAGCTTAATTTTGCCATCAAACATCCGATAATTATTTCTAAAAATGCCAAATTGGCCAAACGTCAAACAGATAAAAAATATAATTGGGATGATATTGTCAGTCGCACTATTGGTTTATATGAACAAACAATTATCAGTGACAAACAATTAGTCCTGCAAAAAGCTAAATAACACTTCAAAAATCCGTCCGCTACATGCGGGCGGATTTTTTTGTTGGCAAACAACTATTGTTTTATGGTATAATTATATTAATAATTCGCCAGCTGGCAAATCAACAATCATAACTTATGATCAACCAAAAGGAACTGGAACAAATTTTGTTGCAAAACAAAATTACTGATGAAGCCAAACTAAAAGAATACAACGAAAGCGCCAAAAAAGTAGGCTCGACTTTGGAGTTTTTTTTATTGAATCAAAAAATCATCACAGCAGATTTACTATACGAAACAGCTGCCAAATTCTATAACCTGCCTTTTATTGATTTAAAAGACAAAGTAATTCGTCCAGATGTTTTATCCATTATTCCAGAAGTGACGGCTCAAGCACATCAAACAGTGGCCTTTGACCAAAAAGACAAAGAACTATTCATAGCCACTTTAAATATTTCCAATTTGGAATTGTTTGATTTTTTAAAAAGAAAAACCGGCTTTGAATTAAAATTAAATCTTGCATCTCCAGATAGTATCGATGAAGCCATCAAGCAATACCACAAAGGATTATCAATAGAATTGGAAAAAATAAACAAAGACAACACAGCAGAAAATGCGGACAAACCACAAAAATTAAAAGATCTGGCCCAAGATTTGCCAATTGTCAAAATCGTAGACACCATGCTGGAATATGCTATTTTTGAAAAAGCCTCTGATATCCACATTGAACCAGAAGAAAAAGATGTGGCCATTCGCTACCGTATTGATGGTATTTTACGCAGTGTCATGACCCTACCAAAAAACACTCACGCCGGCGTGGTGGCTCGCCTCAAAATATTATCCAATTTAAAACTTGACGAACATCGCCTGCCCCAAGACGGCCGTTTCAAAATAGATAGAGAAAATACTCAAGTTGCTTTCCGTGTTTCCATTTTGCCAACTTTTGATGGTGAAAAAATAGTTTTGCGTTTATTGCCCGATCAAGATCAAGGTTTGACTTTGGAGCAATTGGGCTTTCAACCTCAAATTTTAGAAATGGTCAAAAAAAATATTGGCAAGCCAAACGGCATGATTTTGGTGACTGGCCCAACTGGATCTGGCAAAACCACCACACTTTATACGATGCTTCATATTCTCAATCGCCCTGAAGTTAATATTTCTACTGTTGAAGATCCAATTGAATATCGCATGCCAGGTGTCAACCAAAGCCAAGTCCAACCTAAAATAGGTTTCACTTTTGCCAGTGGATTGCGCGCCCTGCTTCGCCAAGACCCAAATATAATCATGGTGGGAGAAATTCGTGACCAAGAAACAGCCGAGATTTCCATTAATGCTGCCATGACTGGCCATTTGGTTTTGTCCACTCTGCACACCAACGACGCCATCACAGCCATTCCCAGATTGACAGACATGCAAGTGCCAACATTTTTAATTTCATCCACTCTTAATATTATTATTGCTCAGCGTTTGGTACGCAAAATTTGCAAAAATTGTATTGAGAGTTATCAACTTGATGAAAATAGTATCAAAGAATTAGAAAGGCAATTTAATTTGGCTGAAGTGTCAAAATCGCTCACCGAAAAAGGCCTGTTAGTCGCGGGCCAAGATATCAAAACCGTACTTTTTTATCGTGGCAAAGGTTGCCATCAATGCGGAGATAGTGGCTACAAAGGACGACTTGGCATTTATGAAGCTTTTGAAAATAACAACAAAATAAGCGAATTAATTATTAAAAAAGCCTCACGAGAAGAATTGGAAAAAATTGTTTTAGAACAAGGCATGATTACTATGGCCATAGACGGTTTTATTAAGGCCAAAAACGGCATCACTTCTATTGAGGAAGTGCTTCGTGTCACTAGAGAATAAAAATAAAAATAAATCAAATGACCAGTCTCAACAACCTAAGCGATAAATTTATTATGAAATTCGCCAGAGTACCAATCTCCGGCAAAATATTCTTTTTACAAAATTTATCAGTCATGATCAAGGCTGGTGTGCCTTTGGATCAAGCCCTAAAAACACTTGGCGAACAAGGTAAAAATCGCAAGTTAGAAATGATTATCAATGAAATGATTATCAAAGTTAATCAGGGCAAAAGTTTCTCTGAAAGCCTAGAACCATACAAATATGACTTTGGCGAAATGTTCATAAACATGATTAAAGCTGGTGAAGCTGGCGGAAATTTGGAAAGCGTCCTACAAAAACTTTATTTACAAACCAAACGAGATCATACTGTCAGATCAAAAATAAAAAATGCCCTCACCTACCCAGCCATAATTATTGTGGCCATGGTCTTTATTGCTTTTTTCATGGCTTTTTTCGTTTTACCAAATATTACCAAAATGTTTGCCGACATCAACACTCAATTGCCACTAGTCACTAGAGTACTTATTGGCTTTTCTGATTTTTGCCAAAACAATGTCGTGGCAATTATAATTGTTTGCTCCTTGCTAGTTTTGGGATTCATTGAAGCCATGCGCACCAAGCGTGGCCGGCATATTTTTGATTTAATACTACTAGAAATTCCAATTGTCTCTGGTATTATCAAAAAAATCAATCTAGCTTCTCTGGCCAGAAATTTAAGCTCGCTCATTCAAACAGATATTCCAATTGATCAAAGTCTAGTAATTACTTCTCGTGTTCTTAATAACTCGGTTTTTCGCTTGGCTCTAGCTGAAGCAGCCGAACAAGTAAAAAAAGGTAAGAAACTTGATTTAATTTTAAAAAATAACAAAAAAATATTTCCACCACTTCTCATTCAAATGATCGCTATTGGTGAAGAAACAGGATCATTAGAAGAAATTTTGCAAAACCTTGCTGATTTTTATGAAGAAGATGTCTCACAAACCATGGACACTTTACCCACCATTATTGAACCAGTTTTAATGTTAACCATCGGCATAGGCGTGGCCGGTATTGCTCTGGCTATTCTGATGCCTATTTATTCCCTCAGCTCCAGTATTTAATTTAGCTTGAATGCAAAATAAAATAAAAAATCAAACTGGCTTTTCCATGGCCGAACTGGTAATAGTACTAGCTATCACCAGTATTATCGCGACCATAAGCATTATGATTTATAAACAACTTGAGCCAAATCTTGATTTAGACGCCAACACCAGGCAAGTGGCTTCTGATCTGCGTTATGCCCAACAACTAACCGTCACCGAACAAGCAATTTATTCGGTACAATTTGATCAAAGCCACTACAGCATCATTAATACGGTTAGTGCAAAAACTATCTTAAGCAGAACTCTAAAACAAAATATTACTCTACCAACTATTACCGGCTTTACCGATAATACAGTCAGGTTCACCCCGACTGGCGCGGCCATACAAAGCGGAATCATTTATTTAAAAAATTCAAAAAATACCACCAGCAGTGTGGAAATAAAACCATCAGGCTATGTTGAAATCCATCAAAAATAACAATTCTGGCATTACTATTCTTGAGGTGGCAGTGGCTTTAGCCGTCTTATTAATAGGCATTTTAGCCGTGGCTAAAATTTTTCCCTTGTCCATAAAAATAAACCAAGCCGCTGATCAAGGCACTGTGGCCATCAATCTGGCGCAAGCTGAAATGGAACAGGTTTTTGCTATGAGCTACGACAATATCCTGCCAGTTATTGAAGCCAAACACACTTTAGCATCCACCACTGACAATCCTTTTTATTTTTATTCGCGTGAAGCCAAATCTGAATTTGTAAACATAGACACTGATGGCAATATGATAACACCAGCCACAGACACTGGACTAAAAAAAATCACGGTGAGCGTCTATTATAAAAACCAAGCCTCTAATGCTATTAAAAAAACAGACTTAATCATGCTAATAAGTAAAAAATGAAAAAAATATCCAACAACGCAGGCTTCACCCTACTGGAAACAATCATTGCCGTCACTTTGTCGTCTTTAATTTTTTTACTTATTGCCAACACTTATGATCTCAACCAAAAAATATACAATAAAACAGATAACAAATCAGAAATCACCCAAAACGGCCGAGTAATTTTAGACAGACTTAGCCGTGAACTTCGTCAAACTCAATATTTAGTCACCGAATTGCCAACCAATACTTCAAACCCAAATACTTTACCAGACGAAATTATGTTTCAAGATGGTCATGATACCAGTCAGATAAAATACATCCGCTATTATCTAGACAATGGCAATATTAATCGCCAAATAATTGTTTACTACTTTCCAGCTGATCCTAATACTTTTGTCAGAATTAATGACACTGATCAACATGATCCACTTAATCCAGCTTCGTCAACACCATTAGTTCAAGAAGATAAAATTATAGGCGAATATGTTTCAGACATTGAATTCTGGGGAAATAAACTAGTAAATATCAATCTTTATCTGTCCAAAAATAATGAAACAGAAATACTTAACACCGCAATCTATGGACGCAATCTCTAATCTATTCAAAAATAAACGTGGCTTTGTCCTACTCGCCTCAATTATGGTTATGTCACTAATGATGGCTTTGGCTTTGTATTTGACAGAATTTACCATTACAGAAATGAAAATTTCTTCCAGTCAGTCAGTAGCCACCCAAACCTACTATCTGGCCGAGAGCGCCATTGCCGAAGCAATTTGGAGAATTAAAAATGACTCTACTTGGAAAAATAATTTTGAAAATGATCCCAATTGGTCAATGACTTACACTCGCCATGATGCCTTATACCCAGGAGCTTCCTATACTATTAATATCCAAAATACTGGGGAAGCCCGCGGACAAATCATTGCTACCGGTTTTTTGCCCTTAGGCAAAAGCACAGCTCAAAGAGTGACCAAGGCCATTGTTTATAAAGCTCTGGGCACAAGTCTAATAAATGATGATGGCACCTATGCTGACACTGGCATGGATGTTTATGGTAGCTATATTCATGTTCAAAATGGCAGTATTTTTGCCAATGGCAATATTGATGTCAGTTTTTGGACAACCTTACAATCTGATAATACTGTTGGCACAGCCCACAACCTCAATTCAAATTGGTTCTCAAATATTGTCGGCACAAAAATGGCCGCCAATAATACTCCGCCAAATCCTGCCACTTCAACACCTATGCCAGCTATTTCTTTTGATAATTTAAGTGATCCAAATTCATATCTTAGTCAAGCCACAGCCCAAGAATTAGCCGATGGCCAAAAACATGTTTTTACAGCCACTGAATTTAGTAATTACATGTGGACCAATAAAAACCTAACAATCAATGGCATTACTTACGTTAAGGGTGATGTTAATATAACTGGTCCGCAAAGACTGACTATTAATGGAGTACTAATATCTGATGGCAGTATTACTGTTGGCAAAAATACTTGGTTTTGTTGTTGGAATGATTTTGATCGTTGCGGGCGGTCAGTGGTTATTATAAATCAACCAACAACCACATCTCCTTCCGGACTAGTCGCCAAAAGCAATGTTAATTTTGATTTATGTTTTAATACTTTTGATTCAGAGGGATTAATTTATGCTAATAACCAAGTTAACATGCTTAGTCTGCCAGCGAGCTTTGCTGTTGAAGGTGCAGTAGCTGGACGCTACATGGTCTTTACTAGTTTATGGCAAGGAGTAAATATTCTTTTTAATAATGCCCTAGTTAATGCCACTTTGGGCAACCCAATGTATTCACCTGTCGTCACAGTAGACCACTGGGAAGAAGAATATTAAAAAATAAAACTAGCCCCTATTAATAAAATACTTTATAATTAGCACATGGGATTTTTATCAACAACAGAAAGCAGTTTTGGCTTGGATATTTCACAACGAGATATCCGCTTGGTTCAGTTGGCCAAACATGGCAAAAAAGTAGATATTCAACTTTATAGCGAACTACATTTACCAGTCGGATGTTTAGAAGCCGGGGAAATAAAAAACCCCAAGGTTTTTTTGGAATCCCTAAAAAAACTAATGCATACCAAACATGGCCGAGGACATCTAAGCGATGAAGTCATTACTGTCTTACCTGAACAAAAAACTTTCATGAAAATTTTTGACTTGCCAAAAGAAAATATTTCTGTCAGGGAACAAATAGTAAAAATTCTACCCCAACATTTGCCTTTTGATCCAGAATCTATGTATTTTGATTTTCAAGTTATTAAGCGCGAACCAACCAGACGCACCGTACTCGTGGGCGCTTGCGCCAAAACCATTGTTAATTCCTATTTTGAAATTCTTAATCAAGCCGGCTTATCAGTAGTGGCCATGGAGATTGAAGCCTCAGTCATTGATCGCTTGCTTATTGAATATAATGACGAAAAAGATCCACAAATTATTATTGATTTTGGAGCCAATCGCAGTGGCTTGTTTCTTTATGATCAAGGTAGTATAAAATTCACAGTCAGTTTGCCGGTTTCAGGAATTAAAACCGATCAACTTATTGCTAGCACCCTTAGTTTAGATTTGGAAAAAGCCGAACAAGCCAAAATTGCCTGTGGCATGGATCCAGCCAAAGCTAATGGAGCTATTTGTGATATTTTAAATAAAATCGTTGAAGAAGTGGCCGTCAGCGTCACTCAAGCCATTAATTTTTATGACAATAATTTTCCAGAACATCAGCGACCAGCAAAAATTGTACTCTGTGGCGGTGGTGCTAATATGTACAATATCAATCAAACTTTACAAAATAAAATAGGCTTGCCCACCATTATCAGTGATCCATGGAAAAACATCAAAAATCCTAATCCCAGTTATTTCACCCCGCAAAAATCACAATCATTCGTCACGGCCATGGGCCTGGCCTTGCGTGGTGCTAATTTAGAAAAATATTTATGATAACTATCAATATTATGTCCCCAGAGCAAAGGGGCATGATTCGCAACAAAAGAATATACAGCACCATCAAAGAAATAATAACTTTGTTTATTTTGTTTGCCTGCCTCATCTCTGTTTTTATGATTGTATCGCGTGATTTTTTACAAGAACAACTGCAAACACTTGTAGAACAAAACTCTTCAGATCCAACATCTTCACAAAAAATCGGCACTCGCATAGCTGTTTTAAACCGACAAATTTCTGATGCCACCAGTGTGCAGAAAGATTTTAAAAAATGGTCAGCTTTGATTTTGGCTATTAATACGGCTACTACCAAAAATATTGCTTATACTTCTTTTCACGCCTATGGCTCAAACCTGTCTGTAGAAATTAGCGGAACCGCAACTACTAGGGATGATTTATTAAAATTAAAAGAATCTCTGACAGCCAGTGGTTTGTTTTTAAACATTGATTTGCCTCTTTCTGATCTTTTAGCCAAAGGCCAAAACAGCTTTCACATCAAGGCAACATTTGATAAGAAAAAACAATCAATCATCCAACCATGAATAAACAAATAATAAAATTTGCCATAAATGTTCTACTACTATTAGTAGTCTTATTGGGTTTGACTTTTGGTATTATTGTGCCGTCATTCAATGCTATTATAAATGATAGTAAAAAAGTTAGTATTGAACGCTTAGCTTTGGAAAAAAAAATAGCAGCCAATAGCGATATTAAAAAAACCAAGGCTCAACTAGAAGAAGTTGAAAAACAAATCAACCAATTGGACAAAATCTATATCATCAAAAATCACGAGCTTGAATTTATTAACTATCTTGATAATCTATCAACTAAAAATGGCATTACAGCCAGTTTTAACCCTGATTTTACAATAGCCAATAATGCCAAAAAAAATATCCAAACCATACCGCTCAGAATTAATGCTAGTGGCGATTATGCAAAATTAATGCTTTGGCTCCAAAGCATAGAAGCTATGCCCTATTATTTTAATATTGATGAAATCAACTTTTCTAATCAGGCAACTGATGCTAATTTACAAAATATACAATTGGCTGGCCGTGTTTATTTAAAATAATAATATGATAAAAGAAGATAAAAAAATCCAACAACTTGAAGAGCAACAAGAAGGCAAGACCAAGATTAATTATTTTAAAATTTTAAAATTAATTTATCCTTTGGCTTTACTGGCAGTTTCAGGTGGCCTGATCTTTACGGTTTGGTTTATGTACTCCAATTTTTATAAAACTATGACCGAAACTCAGACAGTCACCACCCTACAAAAAGAATTAATGCAAAATATTTTAAATAAAGACGGTTTTGATGCTTTAATAAAATCTATGCAAAATAAAACCACGGCCAAATCAATAACACCTAACAAAAATACTTTTACTCCCCTACCAGCGCCAAAAGTGAAATAAAAAATATTATAAAACAAAAAAGAGATGTAATAAACTTGCATCTCTTTTTTAGCGCGTAGAGACGCATTGCAATGCGTCTCTACATTTTATTGTAATGGTGACATTTTCCTCAGCCGTTCAATAATTGGTGGCAATTTTTTTATAATAATATCAATATCTTTTTTAGTATTAAACCTGCCAATGGAAACACGAATACTTCCATGAGCCAATTCAGGCTTGACACCCATAGCCACCAGTACATGGCTGGGAGCTAGTGAACCAGAAGAACAAGCTGAGCCAGTGGACACGGCAATGCCAGTATTTGAAAGCATTAATAAAATACTCTCCCCTTCTGCTCCGGCAAAAATAAAACTAGCATTGCCAGGCAAACGATTTTTTATATCACCTGTCACTATAGTGCGAGGTATTTTATTTTTTATTTCTTTAACTAAATAATCTCTCAGCTGTTTAATTTTTTTGACTTCCAGATTTATTACTTTTTTATTCAACAATAATTCTACGGCCCGACCCAAACCCACAATCCCGGCCACATTATAAGTGCCTGAACGTTTATTATTCTGTTGGCCACCGCCAAGCATTATCGGTTCAATGGGCGTGCCATTTTTTATATATAAAATGCCAACTCCCTTGGGACCATAAATTTTATGAGCAGAAAGAGATAATAAATCAACTCCCAATTTTTCAACATTACAATCAAGACAAGCAACTGCTTGCGTGGCATCAGTATGAAAATAAATTTTATTTTTTCTCTTTTTATTTTCTTCTTTAATAATTTTTCCAATTTCTTTTATTGGCTGGACAGTTCCTATTTCGTTATTGGCATACATAATAGAAACCAAAATTGTATTGGACTTTATGGCCTGACTTACTTTTTTAACATCAACCAAACCGTTTTTATCAACTGCTAAAAAAGTCACTTCCACACCTTCACGCTGGAGCTCCTTGGCTGGCGCCAAAATTGCATCATGCTCTATTTGGGAAATAATTATATGAGGTTTAAAGTCATTTTTTTGCCTTTTAAAAGCCCTTGTAAGGCCCAAAATAGCCCAATTGTCGCTTTCTGTAGCGCCAGACGTGAAATATACCTCTTTTGCCTGGCAACGAAGAAAATCAGCAATTTTAGCTTGTGCTTCATCCACAGCTTGGCGGGCTTTTAAGCCACCAAAGTGAAGTGAGGAAGCATTGCCAAAAAATTCAAAAAAGTATGGTTCCATGGTTTTTTTAACCTTTGGATCAATTTTTGTGGTAGCTGCATTATCAAGATAAATCATATTTATAAATGTCATCCCGGGCTTGACCCGGGATCCCGCGTTTAACAGGTTATATTATTTTTTTAATTTTTTATTTTTTGACCGATAATCTTTAATAGCCTCTCCCAAGCCTTCATGTGCCAAAACCGAACAATGCATTTTGACCGCTGGTAATCCGCCAAGTTCTTCAGCAATTTGCAACTTGCCGATTTTTTCAGCTTCGGCTATGGTTTTACCTTTGGCCATTTCCGTGAGCATGGACGAGGTGGCAATAGCAGCGCCACAACCCAAAGTTTGAAATTTAATGTCTTTAATTATCTCCTCCCCTTTTTTATTTTTAGAGACAGAGATAAAAATTCTCATCATATCACCGCAAGTAGGATTGCCCACCAACCCCACACCATCGGCGTTTTTTATTTCACCCTGATTACTGGGATTACTAAAATGTTTTAACACTTTTTCGTTATACATATATTTATTATTATTTTTTAAACTAAATCAGCCAAAGAAAATTTCCTGAGCGTTTTAATAATATTTTTTTGCAATTCTTCCCAAACTTTTTTGGTGAGACACCCCTTGACTGAACAAGCAATTTTGTTACTTTCTTTAGAGACACAATAAAATACAGCCATGGGGCCATCAAGAGCTTCAACGATTTCAAAAATATTTATCTTTTTAGCTGGTCTATACAGTACATAACCGCCAGTAGATCCTTTGGAACTTTTCACTAAATTGTTGCTTTTTAATTTGGCAAATAATTGTTCCAAATAGGCTTGAGAAATATGGGTAGCTTTGGCGATTTGTGTGAGCGATAATGGCTGACTATCTTTATTTTTAGCCAGCATCACCATGGCCCGCAAACCATACTCGGTTTTGGTGGTGAACATCATATAATTACTATTATTATTTAATACCTACAAGATTAGTTGGTTATATCTTTATCATAACAAACAAAAAAAGTCCTGTCAAGGACTTTTAAACCCCTGCCTACCGGCCAGGCAGACTCCCTTTACGAAAGAGAGGTGCCCAAAGGGCGGAGGGTTTTAACAAGGATTATTATGAGTTTCTTGTCTAGTGATAGTATCATCAATACGATCAGCAATAATATTGACTTGGCCTTCGTATGCCTTTTGTACGCAACACTGACCATCACGAAAATTAAACTGATACTTTCCGCCAGCCAATTCAACTAATTGAATTCCACTAATCTGACTTATCTTATTATAAATATCAAGTCCGCTAGTCAGATTGTATTTCATTTTTATTAATTTCCAAAGGTCAGGATTACGTCTCTCCATACCAGCAATAGATACATCAGCTATTGGAACTGGCAAACCATAACAAACTCCAGGATTATATTTATCAACCAAATATAATTTTACTTTCAATTCATTAGTGACAACAAAAGAAGGTTGGCTGGCGACTAAGTCAACTTCTCCGGCCGGCGCAGGCGCACTAGTCGGATAAAACTTTTTAACAGGCTTGACTTGACTATTGGTAGCTGGCGGAGGCGTGGGTGTGGCCACTGAACCATTAATTAAACCAACTGGTGTGTTATCCACATTAACGTCTGGCACATTAGTAGGCGGAGCGACTGGTTTGGCACTACAACCAGCCAAAACCGTCATAGAAATAATAAGCAAAAATAGGGCTATTTTTTTCATAATAATTAATGATTAGTTATGCTTTAATTATAGCAAAACCAAGTGCCCTTGACTAATATTTCAAAATCAGTTAAAATATCTTTGTTATCAATATTAATAATATCTCTAAATATGGCGCATAAAAAAGCAGGCGGTAGTACTAGGCTGGGCCGCGATTCCAATGCTCAACGCTTGGGTGTCAAACTCTATGGCAGTGAAAAAGCCAAAAGTGGCGACATTATCATTCGCCAACGAGGTACCAGATATAGAGCAGGTGAAAATACCAAAGTTGGCAAAGATGACACTATTTTTGCCACCTCGGCCGGTGTGGTCAGCTTCAACAAAAAGAAAGTCAAAAAATTTACCGGCAAGTTAGAATACGCTCAGATAGTAAACGTAAAATAAACTTATCTCTTTTCAAAACAACCCTTCAAATTGAAGGGTTGTTTTTATTTCTATCTTTTCAACCCCGCTTCAATCAATCCTACAAACAAGGGATGACCTTGAGGCGGACGTGATTTGAGTTCCGGATGGAATTGCACGCCCACAAAAAACGGGTGCATGGATTTTGGCAGTTCAATAATTTCTACTAATTTTTTGTCAGGACTAGTGCCGGCAAAAACCAAACCTTTATTTTGCATCACGTCTCTAAAATCATTATTAAATTCATAACGATGGCGATGGCGTTCGGAAATTTTGCTGGTGCCATAAAGTTTTGCCACCATGGATTTTGGTTCTAACACACAAGGATAAGCGCCCAGTCGCATGGTGTTGCCATATTGTTTTTTGGATAACTTTTCAGCTTGCTCCGGCATAATATGAATGACCGGATTTTTAGTATTGGGATTTATTTCGGTTGTATGTGCATCTTTCAAACCACAAACATTTCTAGCAAATTCAATTGTTGCCAGTTGCATGCCATAACACAATCCCAAATATGGAATTTTATTTTCTCTGGCATATTTAATGGCTGAAATTTTGCCCTCTATTCCCCGACTGCCAAAACCTCCCGGCACCACCAAACAATCAAATTTTTTAAGTTCTTTTAATTTATTTTTGTCTTTTTCATAAGCGTCAGAATTGATCCAGGAAATCTCAGGCTTGACGCCATTTTTCCAAGAGGCGTGTTTGATTGATTCAATGACTGAGATATAAGCATCCGACAGGATAAAATCGCCACTGGCAAAATATTTTCCTACAATACCTACTTTGACTTTTTTCTTGGCATGTTTGGATGTATCTATCATTTTTTTCCAAGCAGTCCAATTTTTCGGTTTGGCTTTCAAACCAAAACGCTTCATGATTTTTTCGCCCAATTTTTCTTTGACAAAATTAAGTGGCACTTCATAAATAATATCAATGTCCGGAGCGGAAATAATATCATCTTTGTGCACATTACAAAACAAAGCAATTTTTTCTTTGCGTGGGCCATCCACTGGGCACTCAGCACGACACAAAACAAAATCCGGCTGAATACCGACCGAGTTCAATTCTTTGGCTGCCATTTGGGTGGGTTTGGTTTTCATTTCGCCGATTTTTGACGGGATTGGCAAATACGATACCAACACAAACAGCACGTCATTTTTTTCATCCAAATGCATCATTCTAGCTGCTTCCAAATACAAAACATTTTGATATTCTCCGACTGTTCCGCCCACTTCAATGATTGTCACATCAGCCTTGGCTTTGGCCGTGGCTTTTTTGATACGATTGATAACTTCATAGGGAATATGAGGCACGGCTTCCACACATTTACCGCCGTATTCCAAATTACGTTCGCGATTAATGACTGACTGATACACACGACCAGTGGTCATATAATTGTCGCGATAGATATTGGTGTCCAAAAATCTTTCATAGTTGCCGATATCTTGATCGGTTTCGTCGCCATCGTCGGTGACAAACACTTCGCCGTGCTCCACTGGATTCATAGTTCCAGCATCCACATTAAGATAAGGATCGATTTTGACAGCTGTCACGCTCACGCCTTGATTCTGCAAAATTTTGCCGATACTGGCAGCCACAATACCTTTGCCAACTCCGGACATCACTCCGCCGATGACAAAAATAAATTTGTTTTTGGACATAAGTTTTTTATATTATTTTAATTCGCCAGTTGGCAAATTTTTCAAAACAAAAATAGAGGCTGGAAATTTTCCTCTATTAAAATGGTGAGATGGTTTAAAAACAATCTCATTTTCAAACAACGAAAATTATTCGGACACAACAACGATAATTTCCGCTTCCAAACCATGATCCAAACTAATAGTCACCTTAAATTCACCTGGCTCTTTAATTGGCTCTGGAAGAATTATATTATTTTTTTGCAATTCAAAACCCTTGTCTTTTAATTTTTTTAAAATAGCAGATGATGTGACAGAAGCATACAAACGGCCAGCCTCATTGACCTTGGCCATAATTTCCACGGCCGTGCCATTTAATTTTTCAGCTATCTTTTCAGTCAATAACAAGCTAACTTCAGCCTTACGAGCCAATTGCTCTTTTTCTTTTTTTTGATTGGCTATATTTTCAGGCGTCGCCAAAATTGCCAATTTTTTGGCTAGTAGAAAATTGCGGGCGTAGCCGTCATTTACCTCCTTGACGTCTCCAGCCTGCCCTAATGTGTTTACATTTTTCAGGAGGATGACTTTCATAAAATCATTTATCTTTTATTTATTATACCATTCTTGTTTGAGACTTTTCAAATTGACTTGTCAAGTGCCATTCAAAAACCCTCCCGATTTAATGGGAGGGCTTTAATTTTATTGATTAATCAATTCCTTGGCCTTGTCCAATTGTGGATCTTTGTCTTTATTATAATCTTCTTCTTTCATTTCTACTTTAACATCCGGCATAATGCCTTGTTGATCAATTGTTGAACCATTTGGAGTGAACCATTTGGCCACAGTCAGCTTGACTGATGAGCCGTCGCTCAAATTGTCCAATTCCTGCACCGAACCTTTGCCAAATGTCTTGGCGCCGACCAGTGTGGCTTTGCCCCAATCTTTCAAGGCACCAGCTACAATTTCCGAAGCCGAAGCACTGCCTTCATTGACCAAAACTATGGTTTTATAATTGGATAATCTGGCAGGCTTATTTGATACATGTTTAGTTTCTTCACCATTTCTCAATTTTTCCGACACCACCGTATCCCCGCTTTTCCATTCGCCAGCCACATCAATGGCTGATTGCAAATAACCGCCCGGGTCATTGCGCAAATCAAGAATAATTCCTTTTAAACTATTTTGTTTTTGAATATCAACAATCGCCTGATCAAATAATGGCACAGTGTCATCATTGAACTGACGCATTTTTATAATGGCAACATTATCGGCAATTTCCCAAGTGACACTTTGTACTTTAATAGTACCACGAGTAATGGTTATTTCTTTGGTTTCTCTGGTGCTTTCGCGATAAATTTTTAAAATGACCTTGGTGTCTTTGGGACCACGGATAAGACTTACGGCTTTGTCGGTAGTCATACCTTCAGTACTAGTTCCATTAATAGCCAAAATAATATCTTTGGCTTTAAGTCCAGCTTTAATAGCAGGCATATCAGGTAAAGGTGACACCACAGTTATCAAATTGCTTCTTAATCCTATTTCAGCGCCAATACCTTCAAAATTTCCACTTAATTCATCTTGAAAATCATTAGTGCCTTGAGGTGTCATAAAAACCGAATAAGGATCATTAAGCGAAGCTACCACGCCTTGAAGCGCGCCATAAAACAATTGAGTCTCGGGAATTTTCTTATCATAATATTTGTCTTTGACCAAATTCCAGACATCCCAAAAAAGATTGAAATCAACATTTTTTTTCAAATAGTCAGGAATCTGCCCGTCAACACTCACAATTGATCCAGTACTAGAAGCGGAAGTGCTACTACTAACATTATCACTAGCTAAATCAGCTTTAACAATACCTTTGATGGTTTTGGGACCAGCCATAGACTGAACTACTTGCCCACCGCCAGCAAGTACTCCCCCCGCAAAAGCCAAAAAAACGAAAACAACGACCAGCCACAAGGAAACAGACTTGGCAAACCAAGGTTTTTTAATTTTTGGCGTACCCGGCCAATTGAAATTTTCAGACATAAAAAATAAGGTTATTTTTAACTTCTATATTATAGCAGAGGCGAGACGGAAAGCAAAATATTGACAAAATAACTACCATAGCCAAAAACCGCTTTATCTGCTATAATAATCAATATTATAAATATCCAATAATTATGGAAAAATATATCATAAATGGAGGTCAAAAACTCAACGGGGAAATCTCAGTGGCCGGAGCCAAAAATGAAGCTCTAAAAATCATTCCAGCTACTATTCTTTGCCAGGGTGTTTGTGAAATTAAAAACGTGCCAGAAATTGAAGATATCTCTAGACTATTAGAAATCATGGAAAATTTGGGCGCCAAAATAGAGAAAAATGGTTCCACTCTAAAAATTGACACCAGCAGTATCAAAACCGGCAACCCAAGTCCCGACTTGGTTCGCAAACTGCGTTCATCGGTTATGATTGCTGGGCCACTCCTGGCCCGATTCGGCGAAGTGACTATGTCACATCCAGGCGGTTGTATTATCGGCAAACGTCCCATTGATATGTTTTTGTCAGGCTTTAAAAGTTTAGGTGCTACCATCATTGAAAATGAAAATTTTTTTATTCTTAAAGCTAAAAAACTAAAAGGCGCCAAGATCGTTTTGCCTTGGGTGTCCGTCACGGTCACCGAAGCTTTAATGATGACTGCTTGCTTGGCGCAGGGTGAAACCAAAATTATTAATACAGCCATGGAACCGGAAATTCCAGCCTTGGCTGATTTTTTAAATTCTTGCGGTGCCAAAATCACAGGTGCTGGCACACCAATCATTACTATCAGTGGCGTGGAAAAATTATCAGGCGGACAGTGTGAAATTATTCCTGATCGCATTGAAGCTGGTTCGTTTGCCATCATGGGACTCATTACTGGCAGTGAAATAAAAATTACCAATTGCCGACCAGAACATCTAGAAACAGTTTTATTAATGCTCCAAAAAACCGGAGCCAATTTGGAAATTGGACCTGATTATATTATTACCAAACCTAGCAAATTTATAGGATTGGAATTGCGCACCCATGAATATCCAGGCTTCCCCACTGATCTGCAAGCGCCTTTTTCCGTGCTTCTCACTCAAGCCGATGGTCAATCATTAATTCACGAAACAATCTATGATGGCCGACTTTTTTATACGGACAAGCTGGTGCAAATGGGCGCCAATATTATTATGTGTGATCCTCATCGTGTCATTATCAGCGGACCAACCCAGCTTTTCGGCCGAACACTGGAAAGCCCAGATCTTCGCGCTGGCATGACACTGCTAATGGCCGGACTTATCGCTAATGGAAAAACATCAATTGGCAATGTTTATCAAATTGAACGCGGTTATGAAAATATTGTCAAGAGATTGCAAAACCTAGGAGCAAAAATAGAAAAAATTGACGAATAAACAAATCTAATGACTTTTCTTGGGGATATAAAAAACAGGATTTTAGGATTGGATATTTTACGTGCCGTTGCTATTTTATTAGTAATCTATGGCCATGGAGCTCTATTTGTACCTCAAAAATTCATACCATACTACAAACTTCCCTTTCCAGCCATAGATGGTGTTTCTATATTTTTTGTTTTAAGTGGCTACTTGATCGGTAAAATTCTATTTAAAATAATCCAAAATTCAGAACTCAAACCTAAAGATTTACTTAATTTTTGGATCAGAAGATGGTTTAGAACTTTACCAAATTATTTTTTAATTCTTGGAATACTACTAGCCATCCCCTTATTAAAATCAGGTATTATTGCTCATGACTTTAATTGGAAATATTTATTATTTCTACAAAATTTTTCCGGACCACATCCTAACTTCTTTCCAGAGGCTTGGAGTTTATGTATTGAAGAATGGTTTTATTTACTTTTTCCCATCGCCTGTTTTATTAATTTTAAATTATTCAAAAATAAGAAAAAAGCAGTGCTATTTTCTGCTTTATTCTTTTTAATTGTACCATTAGCTCTACGTTTATTTTGCTATTTCTTTAATATCGGCACTGATTTTTGGGATGCTAATTTTAGAAAGGTGACAATATTCAGACTTGATAGCTTAATGTATGGAATAATAGGAGCATATCTGGCCAATTTTAAAAATAACTATTGGATTAAATATAAAAATATCTGCTTAGTACTAGGACTTGCTATATTAGTAGGTACATCCATCTATACAAAAATTCATGGCGGTGGCCTAGCCTATTCAGTTGTTTGGCGCTATAACATAAAATCGATGGCTTCATTATTACTTTTACCTTTTTTTTCAGAAATAAAAACCATCAGATTCAAAAAAATCGCTTTGGTCTTCACTTTTATCAGCCTTATTTCCTATTCCATGTATTTAATTAATCTTACAATAGTACAAGGAATTTTAATTCCCAAAACTATTTGGTTATTAGGATTAAAAGAAAATGGCCAAGTTTCCTTATTGGCCTTAAAATATCTGCTACTTTGGTTTTATACAATTTCCGTCTCTTATTTAATCTATCGTTTCTATGAAAAACCAATCACCGATCTAAGAGACAAAATTAAATTTAATAATAATAAAAATTAAAATATGAACCTACTTTACCGCCGAATAATTTATATCTCTTTCATCATCATTTTTTTAACATTGGCACCCATTATCGTGCTATACACCAGTGGCTATCGTTATAATTTCAAACGATTTAAAATCCAAAAAGTAGGCATGATGATTATTAGCTCCGTTCCTAAGGGCGCAGATATTTATCTAAACGATATTTTACAAAAACAAAAAACCACATCTATTACCAGACTAGAAAATTTATTACCAGGTGATTATGATATTAAATTAAGTAAAGAAGGCTATTTTAATTGGGAAAAAAGATTGCCCGTTTATGAAAATGCCACGGCCTTTGCTGAAAAAGTTATTTTATGGAAAAAAAGTTCCTCCACGCCAATCGCCACAACTTCACTAAGCCAATGGCTCCCCACTGTTGACGGACAAAAAATCGCTTTCATTGACAGCACTGGTATTCCCACTATAACCAATTTAGATAACGAAAAAATAATTATTCCAGCTCTAAATCAAAGTCGCAATTTCAATCTTCTTGGCTGGTCAGTTGATAATAAAAATTTATTACTGCAATCAGATGATCAATTTATGATTTGGGATACTAGCCGTGACAAAAATATTTTTAAAACATTGCCTGGCAAAAATTATACACTGATCAAATGGGATTTAACTGATGAAAATAAACTCTACGGCATCAACGCTAGTGGACTATGGCAAATCACACTACCAAATTTTGATAGCAAATTAATCAGTGCCGAAAAAATTACTGACTCTTTAATTATAGATAATGACTTATATACAATTAACTCTGAGGGCAAAATTTTTCATTCTTATTTAAACGGCGACGCATCAATTAAGGAAATAAACCAAATCAGATGCAATGATTGTAAATTTATTAATAAAAAATCCGCCCGCCTAATTCTCTTAGGCAAAGATAGTCAAAATATTTTTATCATAGATCCGACAAATGGCAATGCCAATATTCAAAACCAAGCCAAGGGCGTAGCCTGGCTGGATAATAGTTGGCTGGGTCTAACCATCGGCGATCCCAACACAATTTTATTTTTCAATGACTTTGAAATTTGGATTTATTCTTTTAATAAAGCCACTCCAGAGCTTGTCACTCGCTTAGGCCAACCTATTATTGGGGCTATATGGCACAACCAAGGCAGGCATATAATTTTTTCCTCTGACAATAAATTACAAATTATAGAATTGGATAATCGTGAACTGCGAAATATTGTCCAACTAACCGAAGCAAAAACTATCGGTAATATCAATCTGAGCCACGATAGTAAAACTCTTTATTATTATGGCCAATTAGACAATCAATCTAGAATCTATAAACTCCCTATACAATAAATTTTCAGTTGTCATTGCGAGCGAAGCCATCCGCCAGCTGGCGGAGAAGCGCGGCAATCCCGTAGAAACAGAAATAACTCGGGATCCCCACGGTCGGCCTTGAGGCCTCCCTCGGGATGACAATATAAAAGAATTTTATAAACTTTTTCTAATTTTTTGAGCCGTTTCTTCCATCTCTCCCATTTCATATTTTTGACCGTACCACAATTGCCGTCCATCATTGGCCAAACGAGGCATGATATGAAAATGACAGTGGTCAACAATTTGTCCGGCCACTCCGCCATTATTAAGACCCAAATTAAAACCAGTGACATTCAATCCCTTCATTACGGCTGGGGCCATTTTTTTAATAGTCAAAATTAATTTGATGACCAAATCATCAGGCAGTTCCAAAAAGTCTGCATAATGTTTTTTTGGTACTACCAAAGTATGACCAGGATTAACCGGTGCAATATCTAAAAAAACTATAACATCTTCGTCTTCATAGACCTTAGCAGAAGGCAGTTCACCAGCGATGATTTTGCAAAAAATGCAATCAGGCATAAATTTAAATTATGAATTAAAATTATTTATTAAGCTTATATAAATTTTCCGTCTTATTCAACTGCTTAACTAATTGAGCTTTTAACACAGAATTACTTTCAATATAACTAATTTCTTTCTGTCCGTCAATGCCATAAAAATATAAAGGGACTATTTCACCGATAATTTCAATTTCTTTTAAGTATCTTGGATCCTGCCAATAAGTTATAACTTTTCTATCCGGGAAAAAAACCTTGTCATTATAAGAGGTAATAATCACGGAATCCACTGGTGTCACAGCTTTGACTTCATTATTTATCTGATAATAATTTTTAACTTGCTTTTGCAAATTTACTAAACTCTCCTCCCCTTGTCGCCACACACTATTAGCCGATAGACAAACAAATATTAGGGCAGTCAAAATCGCCACTATTATTTTTAAATATTTATTTTTTATACTTTTGATTATGAAGTCAAAACCATAAACTGCCAGTGGTAAAGATAAAATATACAACGGCAAAAAATATCTCACCTGTGACGAACCAATTAAAGGCTTGGCCAATAAATTATTAGTAAATTTCCAACTGCCATAATATAAAATTAACAAACCGCCAACGACAAACACAGAAACAAAATATGCTTTTTTATTCGCGCTTAGACGCCGCCAATTTTTAAGCATTACCAAACCACCAAAAACCGCAGGCCAAAACAACCACCAAAACATGGACACAAAATAATGATATAAATTAGAAATAATATTAAGCGTATTAAAACCAAATGGCGCAATAAAACTTTTTAGTAAATCTAAAAATTTATTGCCGGAAGAAACTGCAGTCACGCTCGGTAATAAATAACCGGTTGAGAATGGACTGCCATAAAGCTGATTTTGAAAATACAAAACTGGCAACAGTCCAAGCAAACCAAAAAACGCCATGATTAATAAATCACGCCAAGGAATTTTTTTTAATTTTATTTCTGACCAATACTTAAAAATAAAAATAAAAATTATCAACGTAATCAACCATAAAGCATCAGTCGTTCGCACACTAAGAGCCAGGCCTAGCGTCAATCCAGAAGCTATTAGTTTAATAATTTTTTTATTATCAAAATAATTTAACAACAAATAAAATCCGACGATTGCCAAATCAATAAATAAAATATTATTCAACATTAACCGCGAATTATAATACCAAAAAGCCGGCAAGATAAAAAGACCAAGAGAAGTTATAAACGCCAAATGCGAATCAAAAACTTTTTTTAAAATAAAATAAAAACAAACCACTGCAAAAATAGAAAAAATTGGCAGGCAAAAAAACACGCCCTGTAAACCGATAATTTTTGCCAACGTTCCTAAAATAATTATAAAGCCAAGAAAACCACCAGGTGTTAAATTTCCATCCAGAGCCGTAATGCTTCGCGGATGCACCAATTGCCACTGAGGCGACGCATTATTTAACGGCTCTAAAATTTTTAATCCGCCAGTTGACGAATTGTTTTCTGCAAATTTCTGAATAAAAAAATAATTAGCTGTCTCATCTGGCGTATTAAAAATCCACATGTCACTGTTATTTACACTAGGTCTAAGTGAAAAATAACAAGCATTATAAATAAAGAAAAAAATAAAACCGACAAAAATAATCAGCCAAACATATTTTTTTTCAATTTTTTTCATAAAGGAAAATCAAACAATTTTTTAGCATTTTCAGTTGTGGCATCGGCCACTTCTTCATAAGAAATAGTTTTTAGTTCGGCAATTTTTTTAGCCACGAATTCCACATATTGTGGCAAACATCTCTCTCCTCTATGCGGTTCTGGTGACAAAAAAGGTGCGTCAGTTTCTATTAACATTTTGGAGAGTGGCGTAGCCTTGGCAATAGCTTGCATTTCTTCGGCCTTTCTTTTGAAAGTAATAATGCCGGTAAAACCAAGATAAAAACCCAACTCTAAAAACTCCTTGGCTTGACGCTCATTACCACCAAAACAATGAATCACTCCCCTAATTTTTTTTCCAAGCTGTATTTGAGTCTTCAAAATAAAATATAAATCATCATAAGCAGTATAAGAATCATCTTTAGTGCCACGACAATGCAAAATAAGTGGTTTATCTAATTCTTCACCTAAATCAATAAATCCAACAAGCGCCTCGGTTTGAATTTTTTTAAATTCCGGCCATTTAGCCTTATCAAATTTATCAAAATAAAAATAATCAAGACCAATCTCACCCAAGGCCACCACTTTTTTTGAGCTTAAAACCATTTGGCGATATTTATCTCTATCAAAATCTTCTTGTCTATTTTTGAAAGTTTGTGACTGGCCGTCCACAAAAAAAACTTCCTCAGACTCATCAATTAATTGAATAGGATGCAAACCAACGGATGCATACACGCCTGATGGATGTTTTTCCGCATATTCAATAGAACGCACAGAACTGGTATCTTGCGAACCAACAACAATCAAAGCATTATTGTCAGCCAAAAAATCGCTGATTACTCTATCAGCATCTTCTTTAAAAGAAATAAAATTCAAATGGCAATGACTATCAATCAACATAAAAAATTATGGCAAAAAAGAATTCAAAAATTGCGTAGCAAAAAGAAGATAATGCGCCACCACTGAATCATTAAACATTTTCATCAGCCAGCTAATATCAGCGCCTAGCTTCACAATCACATATACGGATAAACCCAAAACTAAAACGCCTTCACAAAAACCCAAAATCATACCACCAAAATGATTGATGGATTTTAAAAATGGCACAATGGAAATAAGCTTATAAGCCCTGTCCACAAACCAAAAAATCAAACCGATTAAACCGTTAATAATTACAAAAATGGCGATAAAGGCAACTATTTTGGCTATAGCAGTATTACCAAAAATAACTGGCGTCAGCCAATTAGCCACTACCAAATAATAATGTCCGGCCACATAAGCGCCCGCCAAAACACCAAAAAGAGCGCCAATACCAGACACTAATCCAATCATGAAGCCGACAACAATAAATGCTATCAGCAAACCAATAAGAATAACATCTATGAGAGTGAAAAGCATGGGAGAATAAATTAATATTTAAAATATTTTTTTATTTTCACTACTGAATTCTTGGGAAAAGTCCGGAAATTTTTTCAGTTTTTGTATTTTGTTCCAAAACACCCCAAGAGGAAAGCAAATCAAAATTCTGAGCATAAAAATTTTGTTGACCAAGAGAAGCCAAAATTTTCTCGGCTGTCTCAGGCATCACCGCATAAAGCATCAATCCTAAATGACGCAACACTTCTAATAAATTATAAACAACTTCTGAAAGTCTTGTTTCATCAGTCTTGGCTAGCTCCCAGGGCTTGTTAATTTCCACATAACCATCGCCCAACTGATTCAATTTTCTAATAGCGCTAATAGCTCCATCAACTTGAAAATTTTCTAAAGCATCAGTATAGCTTTTCCAAATTTCTGCCACCTGATTTTTTAGTTCGTTATTTTTGGCTGGCACAGCACCACCAAAATATTTTTCAGCCATAGACAAAACACGACTAGCAAAATTACCAATACCATTAGCTAAATCAGAATTATATTGAATCACAAATTGCGAGGCTTTAATGTCGCCATCTTGTCCAAAAGGAAATTGTGAAAGCAAAAGATAACGAGTAGCATCAGTGCCAAATTCTTTAAGCAGATTGAACGGATCAATCACATTGCCAATAGACTTGCCCATTTTTTGTCCATCAACCGTAAAAAAGCCGTGAGCATAAACCGCCTTTGGCGTTGGCAAGTCAGCCGCCATCAACATGGCTGGCCAAAACACGCAATGAAACTTGATAATATCCTTGCCAACAATATGCACATCTGCCGGCCAAAACTTTTTAAATTTTTCATCATCAGAATCATAGCCTAATGCCGTAATATAATTTGATAAAGCATCAGCCCAAACATACACCACCTGACTTTCATCAAACGGCAAAGGAATACCCCATTTGAGCGATGAACGAGAAATAGAAAAATCACCGATTTCTTGTTTGAATAATCCCAATACCTCATTTCTTTTGTGCTCTGGCAAAATCTTTAATTCACCAGTATCAATTTTTCGTTCCAACTCTGGCAAATATTTTTTAAGATTAAAAAAATAATTTTTTTCGCTGATCATTTGAGGAACCGTCAGGTGAGTTGGGCACTTGCCACCAACCAAATCTTTTTCCGTGACAAAAGCTTCACAGCCTTGGCAATAATAACCTTCATATTCACCTTCATAAATAGCGCCATTGGCTTTTAATTTTTCCACCAACTTAACCACGCCAGTTTTATGCTTTTGAGATGTGGTACGGATAAAATCATCATTAGAAATATTAAGTTCATCCCAACATTCCATGAATTTAGCTGACAATTCATCAACAAATTCTTGCGGAGTTTTACCAGCTTTTTCCGCCGCTTCAGCTATTTTACCGCCATGCTCATCAGAACCGGTGAGAAAATAAACCTCATCGCCTTTTAAACGGTGATACCGAGCCAAGACATCAGAAGCAATGGTCGGATAAGCACTACCAATGTGCGGTTCGCCATTAATATAATAGATTGGAGTGGTGATATAAAATTTTGACATATTTTTATTTTCCTTCTACTACTACCACAAATTCCCCCTTAGTGGTATCGTTATTTAATTTTTCTAAAACTTGCTCAATTGTTCCGCGATAAATGGTTTCAAATTTTTTCGTCAATTCACGACAGATGATAAATTGTCTTGTGATATTTGCCCCTAAGGGCATCATCTCTTTTATTTTTTCTAAGGTTTTAATAATGCGATGAGTGGATTCGTAAAAAACAACCGTTTCCTTGCTATCAATAATTCTTTTAATCATGGTTTCTTTACCTTTTTTATGAGGCAGAAATCCTAAAAACAAAAAACTATCAGTGGGCAAGCCGGAAATAGACAAAGCTGAAATTATAGCTGAGGCTCCGGGAATAGGAATTATCTCGCACTCGGCACCAAATTTTTTTAAACACTCGACAATCAACAAATTACCAGGATCAGAGATGCCAGGAGTACCCGCATCGGTAATAAGCGCCATCTCCCCTATTTCTTTTAACCTATTTAACAAAAAATCAACTTTGGCTGAATTGCTGTGTTGATGGTAAGAAATGGTTTTGGTTTTAATTTGATAATGCGACAAAAGTTTTTGCGACACGCGAGTGTCTTCACAGGCAATCAAAGGCACGGACTTTAAAATATCCAAAGCCCGCAAAGTAATATCACCCAAATTGCCTAGTGGCGTAGCCACAATATATAACTTCATACTACTTAAACAGTACCATTTTTAGCCAAAAAAATCAAACTAAAAAGCCCCTGAAAATCAGAGGCTTTTTTATGTCTATACTTTATTGACCAGCAGGAGCAGTAGTGGCTGCCGGAACTGGAGTGGGAGCCGGGGTAACCAATTTATTTGTTTGTAAATCCATATAAGAACCTTGCATTTGTTCAAGCTTGGTAAATACATAAGCGCCATCACTAGCCACAGTACCAACTTGTGACCATAATTGTTGTAAACTGGCATATTCTGACATTTCTCCAGAGAGCAAAATTGTCGGGGCATATCTTATTTTGTATTTAGCCACAAGTGCTTTGCCTTGATCAGAACTCACATCAACAGTAGTACTGGATACCGGCAAAATACTCAAATTCTGTAGGGCTTTATCATGCAAAAACACATCATAGCATTTGGTGCAAGCCTTGTCAGTCAAATATGTGACAGAAATTTTACCTTTCAATTTTCCACTAGCCACATCAATATATGGAGGCACAACTTGGCGTAATACAAAAGTTCCACTAGTAATATCACCCAATTGACTCCAAGCCTTGGACAAGCTGGCATCTTTGTCCAACTCACCAGAAACCAACACTGTTGGCAACTTGGTTATTTTATATTTACTAATCAACTTATCAGCATTGCTATCACCGGCGACAAAAGTGTCTGTCTTAGTGATATTGGTATTGGCATTTTTCAAAGCCTCCAAAAACAAATTAGTGTCCCAACACTGAGGACAGTTTTTTTCATTAATAACAATCACTTGTAATTTAGCTGGATCGGTTTTTGGTGTAGCCAAATTAGTGCCAGCATCTTGTCCAGCAACAGTGCCTGGATTTTTACCAGAAACATCACCTTCTTTATTATCTTTTTTTGGCCAAAAAGCCACGGCTAAAACCACAACAATAACCACCAAGGCCACAACCAATCCGGCGGTTAATCCAATGGCAAAGCCCTTTTCTTCTTCAACTTCTTCGTTGTTTTTGCGCACAAGCGACTTAAATTTTCTTAATAACCTTTGCATAAGTTAATACTTATTTATTATTTTATCTTATAT
>JBAXTU010000020.1:0-13536 GCA_037130015.1 bacterium
AGGCGCTCTTGGCCGCTGCGAAGACAGAGGAAGCAAACCGCGTCACCGAGGCTCGCAAGGCTGAAGTGACGAAGGTTTCCGACCTCGTCGCGGTTGTCGAGTCCAGCGCCTGGGGCTTCGATGTCTGGTACGCTGAAGTGGAGTCCATTGTCGTCGCATACGTCGCGACCAATGGCAACGTCACCATCGGCTGCCCAGACACGGCCACTGCCGAAAAGTTGCTCGGGCCGGGAGGACTGAAAAATGTCTTTTCCGCGCTTGAGCCAACCGGTTGGGGTGGACGCGAAGCCATCGGTGGCAGCCCACGCGGGGTCAAATTGACCCGCGAAGACGCCATTGCCGCGGCCAAGGTGATTGCTTCGGCAATCATCTAGTCCACACGACCACCAAGGCTCAGTTCGAGTGCCTCAGCCTAACGGCAAAAACTACGAACACTGATCGGAAGATTAGACTCGGTGCGATATGCAAACCCGGCAACTGTGATGTTGCAAAGTGATATCGGTCCAAAAACAGAATGTGAGGACAGTAAACAAAACATTCAAAAAGTTTGTCCCCGTTTATTAAAATGGAGAGCCACGAGGAAGCAGAGCCTCAAAAAAACTTTAACCAGTTCGCCAATCTGGATAATAAAATTGGCTCTTTAATCCAGCTAACAATATTTGTTAATTGAATTAAGGAATGGTCCTTAAAAATTAATAAAACAAACAAAGGAGAAGTGTAATGCCGTTAACCACGGTGATTCATAACATTGAGGCAAAAGTAACAAAAAATGAGATAATTATAGGTAATTGCAGGTTTCCTCTGCCTCAGGAAGCGATCGAGAAATACACTTCCCTGCACTGCGAAGATCTCAAAGATATTTTTTGGGATACACTAAGGGACAATAATAATGACTACGAAAGGAGGGTGGGAGATACGATTTTTGGAAATAACTATTTTACGATAGTTATTATGGAATACCCCAAATGCTCCAATAATCCCAGGGGATACTGTGAAGCCTCATTTAGTCTTTACAGCAGGGCAAATAAAAGATCATGGGGTAGATTTCACCGGATAGAAATTTCCAGATCAAAGGCGTGGGAGTTAAAACGTCTAAAAACAGAAAAGGATAAGTGCAATGTTAATATCCCCCCATAAACACCACTCCGCCGTCGTCTATCATCAAGACGATGATGAAGGCGCCAGCAACGGTGGCGGCGGTGCCCTGAAGGTTTGTGTCGGCAACCAAGTCCATCTCGAGCTGAGTTGGGGCTGGTACGACCAAACCGGTGACGAAGAGTCCTCGTATAACAACGAGTATGCCAGAGTCATCGGCCGTTGCGATGGCAGTTGTGCCCAACGCACGCTCGGACTTTCTGTCGCCCAAAGAGTGTTGGTGGCGGAGTTCTTGGCCACGGGCAAACAGGGAGAGTTAAGCAAAGAAACTCTCATGTACCCGAAGGCGATGAACGACGACTTTGAGCGATCAAAGCCGACCGAAGAAGCAATACTGCGAGAGCAGTATCGCGACAATAGGTAGACTCTATGTGGAGTCTGCCAACGGGGTCAAAGTTGCGGAAACCCTTTTAGCCCAATTCCGTGGCACCCCCTGATTTCAATACTTCCTATAAGCGATCGGCTGACCCGACGCGAAGTGGAGGAAATAAGAATCAGGGTGCAGGAGGACAAATATGTCGGAAAAACATAAATGTCACCTCTGCAGCCGAGTTGGCCAAAATGGCGCTCAGTGGATTCTGAAAACGGGTAAAACCGAATACAGAGTTCACAAGCCATGCGGTCAGCAACTCGCGGATTCGGCGCCTCACGGTGTCGAGACCAAGCTCATACCTAGCGGTGAGCTTAAACGCGAGTGGACGGAAAAGAAGCGTCAAAATGACGCTCGCCAGTTCTGGACTGAAAAGTTCCCAGGGTTGGTCCAGCTTAAAGACACGCTACCAAGCGTGCCGAAAAAGCAGGATGCCGTTTCGGCGAGACAGATCGAAGCTTAATTCGATCCACTGGACGCTAGTCTCGAAAGGGATCAGCGATAAGTCGTGCCAAACGACTAACAGTGTGGACTCCGGCCCGGAGTAAAGGGTTGGTCAATTACACTTGACCACAGCTGGCCGCTGTTAAAGAGGGTTGCCTCAAGTGTCTAGTTCCGGAGCGCTAACTCCGGTTGCGGTAAAGGTTCTCATCTGTCCCCCAGATGAACTAGCCATCCGCGTTAAAGCATGGGCGATTTTGGTATCACGGGTAGGGTTTTATGTAAAATCCACACACGCGAGCCAAGGAAGCAGATCCTTAAACGCAGAAGTTCAAATCTTCTGCCCTCACCATAACTGGTAAATAAATTGTCAGTTGCGGTGAGGCAAGTAAACAGAAAAAAAGGAGAACACCATGAGCAAGACCACCAGCAAAGCGTGGGGCAAAAAAGGCGTTTACGGAAGTCTGCGCCTGCCCCTTCCGCCAAAAGTCGGCGGACCTCAAACCACCAAGCATGGCGAACGCGGTTACGACCGCAAAAACGCCAAACGCAATTTAAAACAGGAATTAGCCAATGGCTAATTCCTTTCTTACTTGATTTAATTATTAATAATAGTTTGATCAAGTAAGAATTGTTCTTTAGCAAAAAAATCAAAAAAAACGAAAGGGTAAAACCATGAACAATCTCGCCCAGCGAGACCAAACAGCTCTGGTTGATTGCGACCAGACAGATGAAGTCGGCTTTACTTTGGCCGACAAACTCAAACGAGCCGAAAAACTTCGGCGCAAGCAAAACAAGTCGCTGGCCAAACGCCGTAACCTGGGACGCCGACGCGCCAAGTTTGACGAGAACATTTCTCGCGCCGAATTTGAACGACGTTTCCCCGGCCTACCAGCCAGTGCCTGGTACATGCGCCAGTACTTGATCAACAACATTCCCAGCCATTTTGATTGGCTGGATGACGACGATGATGATTTGGTCATTCCGGACTATGACAGCGATCATTGCCCTTATTGCACCGCAAATCGTTGCCGTTAGATTATCGGCCATGGCTTTCATAGCTATGGCCCTTTTTATTTTAACTATTGACAAAATAGAATAAAAGGAATATAATAACCAATTAAAACTTTATGAAAGAAAGCTAAAAATAGTTGTCTGCCATAAGGTTTCAATTGTTGAAGCCCAAAACAAAAAGCACATTCAAAAACCAAAGGAGAAACATTATGCGTATGACACTGGGCAACTACCACGTCCACAACCAGGAGCAACTGCTCACACAAAAACAAAAACAACAACAACGACAAAAACAAAAACTAGCACAAAGAATTTCGTTGCGCCTGGACATAATTCAGGAATTCCGTGGCGAGCAATTTCGCGTGGAAGCAATTTGCCCGAAGTGCCATTGCAATCTAACGATTGTACAGGTTATTAAGGGTTTCAATCGTGATCCACACGACACTACTACTGGCTGTCCAAAGTGCGAGGAAAGATTCCAATCGCATCTATACCAAAGTAACTCGTATAGTCGCACCACAATTGAGTTTTTGTGCCCAGCACAAACACTTGATCAGCTAAGAAGACTCCCTATTTTCTTTCCTGATGAAATCAAGGTTAAAAATTTTACCGCCTATTCGTCGGCCATATTCCATTTCGGTAATTTGACCGTGGCTTTCAAAGAGCTCGGAATCAATTACAAAAAAAAGGAAAAAATAGACTGGAAACAAAAAATACATCGTTTCCTGGGGCAAGCACCTGATTCGGAAATTGCCCGTTGCGCCGGTATTTCTTTCTCGACTATCAGCCGGATGCGCAAAAAACTAAAAATAGGAAGGTATCACTTTGAATAAGTAAACCGTCCACCAACCACAACCGCCAATCAACTAATAAAGTTGATCGGCGGTTTTTTTCTTTTGTTATTGCCAATAAGCGTTTTTTAGGGTAAAATTCAGATATGAAAAAATCAATTTCCAAAGTCGCCATTGTGGGGCGCGCCAATGTGGGCAAATCCACTCTATTCAATCGCTTGGTTGAAAAAAACAAAGCCTTGGTGTCCAAAATTTCCGGCACCACTAGAGACCGTAACATTGATCGGGTGGCTTGGCGCGACCGAGAATTTGAAGTCATTGACACAGGCGGGCTGGACATTGATAAAACCATTGACGAAAAAATCGGTAACAATATTGTCAGACAAGCCAATATGGGCATCAAGTCCGCTGATCTTATTTTATTCATGATCAATATCAAAGACGGCCTTATGCCGGCCGACCAAGAAATTGCCAAAGAACTCATTAAACAAAATTTAAAAAAGAAAATAATTCTTGTGGCCAACAAAGCTGACTCGCCACGCTGGCGCCAAGCCAATGGAGATTTATACAAACTGGGACTGGGCGAACCGCAATTTATTTCCGCGGCCAGCGGTTCAAGTGTTGGCGATTTGCTTGATTTAGTTTTAGAAAGATTGCCAACAGCTTCTGCTAAAAATCAAATCCCAGCCACGGCTCGTGAAAACATTATAAAAATCGCCATCACTGGCCGGCCCAATGTGGGCAAGTCATCAATTCTTAATTCCATTTTGGGCGAAGAACGCGTGATGGTGACTGATGTGGCTCATACCACTCGCGAAGCTCACGATGCCGAATTTGAATATGGCGGACAGCATTTTGTAATCATTGATACGGCTGGCATCAGAAAGCACAGTCGCATTGTGCCAGGATCGTTAGAAAGAAAATCCGTGGACAAATCACTGGAGGCCTTGCGCCGAGCCGACATTATATTACTGGTGACAGAAGTCCAAAATAAAATAGATGTGCAAGACAAAAAAATAACTCAAGAAATTTTGGAAGCTGGCAAGTCACTCATTATCATTGCCAACAAGTGGGATTTGATTCCAGACAAAGACACAGCCACTATCAATAACTTTACCAAATCATATCGCATCTCTTTTCCATACTTATGGTGGGCGCCAATTTTGTTTATTTCAGCCAAAGAAAATTTGCGCACTAAAAAAATATTAGAACTCGCCCTTGAAGTCCAAAAATCACGCGACCGTGTTGTGCCTCAAGAAGACTTGGATAAATTTTTGAAATCAAAATTAAAAAAACACAAACCTTCACGTGGCAAGGGTCTAAAAAATCCTTACATTTTCAAAATAGAACAAGTGGGCACTCGCCCGCCAAAATTTTTGGTGTTTGTTAATGATCCCATGATTTTGCATTTTTCCTATATTCGTTTTTTACAAAACCATTTGCGTGAAGAATTTGATATTATGGGCACACCCATTCAGATTGAACTGCGAAAACAAAATCAAGACAACAACGCAGAAAAAGAATACAAAAGCAACAAATCAAAAAAACCACAAAATAAAATAAAAAAATGAAACTCATTGTCGGCCTGGGCAATCCCGGACCAAAATATAAAAACACCTGGCACAATCTTGGTTTTTTAATTTTAGAAAATTTTCAAAAAGAATTTAATTTTTCTGTTTTTAAAAAATCAGCCAAGTTGCAAGCAGAAATTTCCGAGGGAAAAATTGGCAACACCAAAATTATTTTGGCCTTGCCTCAAACATATATGAATAATTCCGGCCAAAGCGTGTCTGCCATTATTAAATATTACAAAATAAATCCTCTTGATATAATTGTGGCGCATGATGATATTGATCTGCCACTAGGAAAAATAAGATTATCAAAAAATTCCTCGGCCGGTGGACATAATGGCATCAAATCCATTATTGAAAATTTAAAAACCAAAGAATTCGCACGACTCAAAATCGGCATTGCCACTGACAAGCTGGAAAAAGTTGACGTGGCTGATTATGTCTTGGAAAAATTTGGGAGCGATAATAAAACCAAAATATTAGAGATAAAAAAAACAGCCGTCTCTGCATTAGAAACGGCTATAAAAGATGGTGTTGAAAGAGCAATGAATTTATTTAATTAAGGGTGGTGGCACCGGGAGGATTCAGACCTCCGACCTCTATTTTGATAGTGCTCTGGTCACTGAGCTACGGTGCCAACAAAAAAATCGGGACGCTAGAAGTTTCTAGACTCGCCAGGAAGGCTATTAAACGAGGAGAATTGATTGAAACAACCCAAGAGTTAGCGGAATTGTTATGAGCATCAAAAAATCCGTCCGTCCCGATAAGAGGCTTAATTAAACAATTTAAAAGAACAAACATGAAGACAATCGTCTGCAACACTGTCCGTTAGCTTATGGCTTGAATCATATTGATTTAAGTCATAATTTTTATGGAAAAATTATCAGGAGGAAGACAATTATTCCAAGGACTAACAGACAGAATTACAGACGCTTGACCTCTTCAATAAATGGCATATTAGCAGAAGCCAAAAAAAATGTCAACAGTAAAAAAATGACAAATTCAGCAACCAAATTAACCGATGAACAATTGAAATATTGGCTGGCTTGGGCTAGAATCAAAAAAATCGGCCCGGTCAGATGGCAAAAACTCATCAATTATTTTCCGAATATGGAAATGGCTTGGCGTGCTGGCCGACAAGAGCTCTTGCCTGTGGGACTAGGCGAACAAGTGATAGCAGAAATTATCGCCACCAGATCAATGATTAATCCTGATGAAGAACTCTCCAATTTAAAAAAAGAAAATATAAATATCGTCACTATTATTGACGAAGAATATCCTTGGCGACTAAAACAAATTTATGACGCGCCACCAATTTTATTTTATCGTGGCTCACTAGATTGTTTATCTCGCACTTGCATCGCTGTGGTCGGCACTAGAAAATATTCGCCCTATGGAGAACAGGTGACCGAGGAAATCACAGCCGGCTTGTGCCGTCATGGACTGACTATTGTCTCAGGCTTGGCCTTGGGCATTGATGCTTTAGCGCATCAAGTGACGCTAAAAAATAATGGCCTCACCGCCGGCATCTTGGGTTCTAGCGTTGATTGGCAAAATGTTTATCCTTCCAGCAACAGATACTTGGCGCAAAAAATTATTGACTCTGGCGGAATAGTCGCCAGTGAATATCCCATCAATACTTCACCAGCCAAATATACTTTTCCCGAACGCAACCGTATTGTCTCTGGCTTGTCATGGGGAGTGCTAGTCATTGAAGCGCCGGAAAGTTCGGGCGCACTCATCACGGCCAAAATTGCTTTGGAACAAAATCGCGAGGTGCTGGCCGTGCCTGGAAATATTTTTAATCATAACAGTGTTGGCACAAACAATCTCATCAAACAAGGCGCCAAGGTAATTACCAAAGCCGAAGATGTTTTGGAAGAATTGGATATTAATACGCTTGAGCAATTGCCACTCCTGCAACCGGAAATAAAAATTTCGCCAGATGAACAAGAAATATTAAAATTATTATCAAAAGAACCAACCCACATTGACAATCTGGCTAAAACGAGTAAAATTAGAATTAACGTGCTCTTAAGTACCTTGACCATGCTGGAAATGAAAGGTGTGATCAAGGACATGGGAGGCAAAAATTATATTATCAAATAATCCATGAAAAATTTAGTCATCGTTGAGTCTCCCACCAAAGCGAAAACAATTTCCAAATTTTTATCCAAGGATTTCAAAGTGGAATCCTCTTTTGGTCATGTGCGCGATTTGCCTTCCAGTAAATTGGGCGTGGACGTGGATCACAATTTTGAACCCACCTATACCATTCCTACCAAAGCCAAGAAAAAAGTGGCCGAGCTCAAAGCCTTGGCCAAGAAAGCTGACCGTATTTATTATGCAACTGACTCGGACCGCGAAGGTGAAGCCATTGCTTGGCATTTGGCGCAAATTTTTGGCGAACCTGTCAGCAAGACGGAGCGTATTGCTTTTCATGAAATCACCGAGGAAGCAGTCAAAGAAGCACTAGCCAATCCTCATCATATTGATCTTAAAATGGTTGATGCCCAGCAAGCCAGACGTATTTTGGATAGATTGGTTGGTTATAAACTATCCCCTTTTCTTTGGAAAAAAATTGCCAAAGGACTATCGGCTGGCCGTGTGCAATCCGTGGCCGTGCGCCTAATTGTAGAACGCGAAAGAGAAATTCAAAATTTTAAATCAGATGAATATTGGGAAGTCATCGGCGATTTTGCCACCAAAAAAAATGAAGTCTTTCAAGCCAAATTAAATAGAATAGACGGCGAAACTTTGGACAAGCTTTCTATTCATAATCAAGAACAAGCCGATAAAATTTTTGCTGATCTAAAAAATGAAAAATACACCATTGCTGACTTGTCACAAAAACAAACCAAACGCAATCCTCTGCCACCGTTTACCACTTCCACGCTTCAACAAGAAGCCAACCGCCGAATGCATTTTTCCGCCAAACAAACTATGATGCTGGCTCAGCAATTATATGAAGGTATTTCCATTGCCGGCGAAATGACCGGTCTCATCACTTATATGCGTACGGACTCGCAAAATTTGTCACAAAAATTCTTGGACGAAGCACAGAGCTATTTGAAAAAAAATCTAGGCGACCAGTATAGCGAACTCAGACGATACAAAACCAAAAGCAAAGGTGCGCAAGAAGCTCACGAAGCTATTCGTCCATCAAGCGCTTTGCGCGAACCAGAAAGCATTAAAGATCATTTGACTCCAACTCAGTTCAGGCTTTATCAACTTATCTGGCAAAGAGCTGTGGCTAGTCAAATGAGCCCGGCTATCATGGATAGTGCTACCATAGATATTATTGATTCCAAAAATAAATATAATTTTCACGCCACTGGGCAAGTCATTAAGTTTGATGGTTTCTTAAAAATTTATCCAGGCTCCACTCAGGAAGAATTATTGCCAGTCGTGAAGCAAGGTGAAAATATTGATTGCCAAAAAATTGACCCGCAACAAAAATTCACCCAACCGCCAGCCCGATATAGCGACGCTACACTGGTCAAACAACTTGAAGAAAAAGGTATTGGCCGTCCTTCTACTTATGCGCCAACTATTGCCACGGTTATTGCCAGAAATTATGTGGAGCGTGAAAAAGACAAACGACTAAAACCGACTGAAATCGCTTTCTTGGTCAATGACCTACTCGTAGAACATTTCTCCGATATTGTTGATTATGATTTTACGGCTGACATGGAAAAGCAACTGGACGAAATTGCCGAAGGCGAAAAAGATTGGCAACCAGTTATTAATGATTTTTATCAACCCTTCAATAAAAATCTTATGATCAAAGAAAAAGAACTCACCAAAAAAGAACTCACCGAAGAAAAAACCGACGAGGTGTGCGAAAAATGCAACTCACCCATGGTCATTAAAATCGGCCGATTCGGCAAATTCTTGGCTTGCTCCAATTATCCTACTTGTAAGAACACCAAAAAAATAAATAGCTCTGGCGAAATCACAGAAAAAGCCAAACCAGAACTGCTTGATGAAAAATGTCCTGATTGCGGTTTGCCACTGGTGGCGCGCCAAGGAAAATTCGGCAGTTTCAAAGGTTGTAGTGGCTATCCCAAATGCAAATATATCAAAAAAGAAGCAGCCGAGGATTTGCATGTCAAATGCCCGGCTTGCAAAGAAGGCAATATCGTTGCCAAGCACAGCCGACGCGGAGTCTTCTATGCGTGCGATCAGTATCCCAAATGTAAAACCGCTTTTAACAGCAAACCGCTGGAAGAAAAATGCCCTGACTGTGGCTGGCCCATGATCGGCACGGCCAGTGGCACCAAGTGTGGCAACAAAGAATGCGGGAATGAATAAATCCTATGCCATTAAACCCGCAAAATCAATTAGCCATTTTTTTATCTACCATAGAAAAAAACTATTCCGCATCTGATTTGGAATTGGTAAAATTGGCCTATGATTTTGCCTCTGAAGCGCACGAAGGCCAAACACGCGCCTCGGGTGATCCCTATATTCTCCACCCCTTGGCCACAGCCCAAAAACTGGCCGAGATGCAACTTGATTTACCAACAATTATTGCCGGCCTGCTTCATGATGTGCCTGAAGATACAGCTGTCTCGCTAAAAGAAGTAGAAAAAAACTTTGGCAAAGAAGTGGCTGGCTTGGTGGAAGGAATAACCAAGCTTGGCAAACTAAAATATCGTGGCATGGAACGCTATGCAGAAAATCTGCGTAAAATGTTTGTAGCCATGAGCGATGACATCCGTGTAATCCTGATAAAATTTGCAGATCGCATTCACAATCTCAAAACTTTAGACGCCTTAAAGCCGGAAAAACAATTGCGTATTGCGCGTGAGTCTCTAGAAATTTATGCGCCCATTGCTGACAGGCTGGGTATTGGTCATATCAAAGGCGAACTGGAAGACTTATCATTCAAATATGTGTACCCGCAAGAATATGCCTGGATGATGACAATTTTGCCTCAAGAGTATGAAGCCAAAGAAAAATCCTTAGAAAAAGTGCGACAAAAAGTGGAAGTGGAGTTGGAAAAAAATAATATACCCACAGGGGGTATATTAATTCAAGGTCGCACCAAGCATTTGTACAGTTTGTATAAAAAATTAATCAGACCACACATTAATCGTGATTTATCCAAAATTTATGACCTTATTGCTCTGAGATTAATTGTGCCCACAGTGGCTGATTGTTATAGCGCATTGGGCATTTTGCACAGCATGTATCGCCCTATGCCCAATCGCATCAAAGACTATATCGCCCAGCCAAAACCCAATGGCTACAAATCGCTTCATACCACTATCTTTACCGACGACGGTGAAATCGTGGAATTCCAAATCCGCACTCCCCGCATGCACGAAGAAGCCGAGTATGGCATTGCCGCTCATTGGAATTACAAAGAAGACAATAGTAATTTACAAAAAAATAATATCAAATGGCTGAGTGAACTAGTAGAATGGCAAAAACAAATCCAAGATAATGACCAATTTTTGCAAACCGTAAAATTTGATATTTTTCAAAATCGTATTTTCGTGTTCACGCCTAAAGGTGATGTTATTGATCTGCCAGAAGGCGCCACGCCCATTGATTTTGCCTATCACTTGCACAGCAACATAGGAGACAAATGTGTTGGCGCGCGTGTCAATGAACAGCTCATGCGTCTGGACTCGGAACTTAAAAGCGGAGACATTGTGGAAATTATTATAGACAAAAACCGCAAAGGCCCAAGCACTGATTGGCTGGAAATGGCGCACACTTCCATGGCCAAAAGTAAAATCAAAAATTCTTTGAATAAACTGAGGAAATAAAAAATTATTAAAATAAAAGAGACGCGAGTTTAATCGCGTCTCTTTAAAAAATAAATTTATCCAATTCGGCTCAAAATATTATCCAATTCCTCCTCAGAAAAAAATCTGATAATAATCTGCCCTTGACCGCCGAATTTTTTGATTTCCACTTTGGTATTTAAAGTTTGTTGCAAAATATCTTCTTTAGCTCTGGTCTCAGGATCATAATTGACTTTGCGGATATTTTTTTTGATCACCACTTCTTTGGTGGCACGTTCGGTCTCACGAACATTCATATTATTACTTAAAATCTTTTTGAGCAGAATATCCTGATCCTCAAATGGCAGGGCAGCCAACATGCGCGCATGGCCTTCGGAAATTTTTTCATCCCAAATCGCCTGTTGCACCTCTTGAGTGGTATTTAAAATACGAATAGTATTGGTAATGGCCGGCCGGCTTTTGCCCAGTCTCTTGGACAATTCTTCTTGAGTGATATTGAATTCGTCCAATAATTTGCGATAGGCCAAAGCGGTTTCCATGGCATTTAAATCTTTGCGCTGAAGATTTTCAATGAGCGCGATTTCCATTTTTTTCTGCTCGGAAAAATCACGCACAATAGACGGAATGGTTCTGAGCCCAACTAATTTTGAAGCGCGCCAACGTCTTTCACCAGCAATCAGTTGATAGCCATCTTCAAACTTGGTGACAATAATAGGTTGAATAACTCCATGCTCTTTGATGCTCGCGGCCAGTTCGTTTAGATCATTTTCATCCCAATGACTGCGTGGCTGATGAGGATTGGGCGTTATTCTGTCCACGCTAATTTCTATCACCTGCTCGTTGCCGGTCAAAATAGCGCTAATAGGAGAAGCAACTCCATCATCCAAATCCAGATTTATTCTTTTGCTAGGAATAAGCGAGCCAAGTCCTCGGCCCAAACCGCCAGTTGTTTTTTGCATAATATTATAATAAAAAATTAATAAATTTTGGTTTGATCAATAAACTCTCTGGCCAAACGTTCATAAGCTTTGGCGCCTTTTGATTTTGGATCATAACTCAGAATGGTTTTGCCATGACTGGGCGCTTCTGATAAGCGAACACTTCGGGGAATAACCGAGCGAAAAATTTTATTGGGAAAATGGCGATACAGCTCCATCAAAACATCATTGGCCAAACGAAAACGGCTGTCATACATAGTGAGCACTGCGCCCAAAATATCCAAATCCGGTTTGATATTTTCTTTGATAAGTCCGATAGTAGACATCAACTGACCCAAACCTTCAAGCGCATAATATTCTGCTTGTACTGGAATAAGCACCTGGCTAGAAGCAACCAGGCCATTGATAGTGAGCAGTCCAAGAGATGGCGGGCAATCAATAATAATATAATCAAAATCGTTTTTTACTTCTAACAAATTGTCATACAGCCGAAATTCACGCCTGTCCAGGCCGACCAATTCAACATTGGCGCCAGCTAACGACATAGTGGAGGGAGCCAGTTTGTAAAAATCATGCTGAGTGTCCAGCATTACGTCATTAAAAGAATGCGGACCAGTGAGCACTTCATATACGCCTTTTTCTAATTCGTCGCGAATAATTCCCAAGCCAGAAGTGGCATTACTTTGTGGATCTAAATCCACAAGCAAGACAGATTTTCCCAACGTGCTCAAATAAGCCGAGAGATTAACAGCGGTCGTGGTTTTGCCCACACCGCCTTTTTGATTTACTACGGAAATTATCTGTCCCATGGTTATATTATAGCATAAATCAAAAAAAATGGAAAAACGACCCAGTGACCGTATTTAATAATTTATCCAAATTAAAAGTTGGCGATAAATTATATATCGAGGATGAAAAACAGCAAATTATTACTTTTGTAGTACGTCAAAGCCGAAGCTATAATCTGAAAGCCGATGCGACAAATGTCTTCATTTCTGATGACGGCAAAGCGCATCTTAATTTGATTACCTGCGAAGGGGCGTGGAATAGTAAAACTCAAAGTTATCCCAAACGGCTGGTGATATTTGCGGATAAAGAATAGAGGGAGATTTTTGTTTTAGTAGATTTGTAGTAGCAGGAGCCGGAGTTGAACCGGCGACCAAAGGCTTATGAGTCCTCTGCTCTACCACTGAGCTACCCTGCCAAAAAATGTTGCGGGGGTCGGACTCGAACCGACGACCTGCGGGTTATGGGCCCGCCGAGCTGCCAGGCTGCTCTACCCCGCGATGTGTAAGAGCGGTAGACCGGATTCGAACCGGCGACCTTCTCCTTGGCAAGGAGACGCTCTAGCCAACTGAGCTATTCCCGCAGTAATACTATTTTAGCAAACAATGTGCCGAGGGTCAGAATCGAACTGACATTTGAAGTTTTTCAGACTCCCGCCGTGACCAACTTGGCTACCTCGGCTTAAGGCTCAATTATAACAAAAGAGTTTAG
>JBAXTU010000021.1:0-13262 GCA_037130015.1 bacterium
GTCATATATAGATATTATACCACATTTTAAAAATCAAGTCTGCCTTTCAAAAATTCTTTTACCTTGTCACCTATTTCTTTATCTTTAAGACCAAAATGAATATTGGCTTTTAACCAATCAAATTTATTGCCAGTATCCAATTGGTGGCCTTCCAAAATTTTGGCATAAACTTTTCTTTTTTGACTTAAAAGATCAATAGCATCAGCCAAATAAAATTCCCGATTATCCTGCTTCTTCATGGTTTCTAAAATTTCAAAAATATCAGGCGTCAAAATAAAGCCACTAACAGAACTAATGCGACTTTTGGTGCCATCTGGTCCTGGCTTTTCAAGCAGTCTGCTCACTTCATAAATTCCATTACTCAAATCAGTTCCTTCAATTATGCCATATTTTTTTGTGCCTTCATCATCAGTCATAACAGAAGTAAGCACTGGACCATCATATTGTTCATAGACGTCCATTAACTGTTTAAGATGTGGCCGACCATCAGGACAATCCATAATATCATCTCCAAAAACTACAGCAAAAGGCTCGTCGCCTATCAGGTCTTTGGCGTTTAAAACTGGAGTACCAGTACCATATGGCCCTTTTTGTCTGATATAAATAAAATTGGCCAGTTCAGCCACGTCTTTGATGGCTTTATAAGCAGACTCCTTGCCACCTTTTAGACAAGTGGCTTCCAAATCTTCCAACCTATCAAAATGATCTTCAATGGCCTTTTTCGTCGGGCCAGTGACAAAAATAATATCAGTAATACCCGAGGCAACTGCGCTTTCCACAATATACTGAATAACCGGCTTATCCAGAACGGTCATCATTTCTTTGGGCTGAGCCTTGGTGGCTGGCAACATGCGAGTGCCAATACCAGCAACTGGAATGACTAATTTACGGACTTTTTGATTTGACATAAAATGTTAAATTAATTTATTTAAACTAATCTTAACATTTCAATAAAACAAAAACAACTGGTCAAATGACCAGTTGTTTTGCTCTTTATTTTAGATGCTTAAATCAGAATATTTACCAATAACATCACTAGAAACATTATATAATTTTTTGCCTTTGTACTTTTTGAGCTCTGTTAAATTTTCAATGTGTTGTTTTTTGCCAGCGGTGATGAAATAAATTTTATTATCAGTGGCTCTGAGCAAAACACCATCAGCATAAGGCAAAGCATCTGGATAATCCGAAAGTTCATTATCAACCTGGATCATTTTTTTGCCTTTGTATTTTTTGAGTTCAGCCAAATTTTCAATATACTTTTTGCCGTTATTTACGGTGATATAAATTTTACCACTGGGAGTGCGAAGCAAAATGCCATTGCCATAAATTTTCACACCAAGTACTTGGCCGCCAATTTGGCTATCAACAGAGTTCAGAGATTTAATAGTCAAATCAACTTGATTAGCCTTTAAACCATTATAAGTAACCATAACATCATTTACACCATCACCATTTAAATCTGCAGGCCTGGAATCGCCTATATTCATTTTTAGAGTGACTGGAGTTGAGGCTAGCTCTATGGTGACAGTGCCATTTAACATATCAATGTCTTTGACCATGAAATGATGCTGACTACCATCAACGGCTGTGAAATTGCCGGTTGAATTTAGATATACCAACAGATTAAGGCCATTAGTACTGATTATGCCAAGATTGGCAGCTACATCCATACCAATAGTAATGGTCTGAGTACCGGAGCCACCAGATGAACCACCACTAGGAGCTGAGCCACCAATATTATTAACTTTCACATTTCTAGTTGAGGTAGCTAGATTATTAGCTGTATCAGTAACATAATAATTAATCACATAATCCCCAGCAATACTAGTATTTACTTGGTTATCAACAATTATTTTTGAAGTTATATCGCCATCAATATTATCACTAGCCGAAGCGCCAGCATCGGTATAGGTATCGCCAACATTTATTTGCAGACTTTGATTGCCATTTAGTGTAATGACCGGCTTGGTGGTATCAACAATATTAATTACTCTAGTCACCTGGCTAACATTACCAGCATCGTCTGTTGCGTCATAAGTCACGCCGTAAGAACCAACGATATTAACATCGACACTGGAAGTAGTAATTGTCGGCAATAATCCAACACTATAATTATCTGTAACAGTTGCTCCCAATTCAGAATAAGCAGTTTTAGCTTCAATTGTCTGTGGATCATCACCATTAAGAGTGATGATTGGGGCTGTTTTGTCAATTTTAACAACTATAGTAGAAGTTGCTTCTATTTGATCCAAATTATCAATACTATAAAAATCAATTGTGGTTGTTCCTTCAGTCGTAATATCAAAAGGAATAGTATATATGTTTAAAGACCCTCCATCAATAGAATAATAAATATTTTTTATGCCACTGCCAGTATCGGTCGCATTCAAGGTGACAGTAATGTCTTTATTGGACCAAGTATCAAAAACATATAGGCTAGAACTTGAATTTACTGCGGCTGCAGTGGTGGTTGGAGCAACAATATCTAAAGTGATGCTAATGGCTGTGCTGGTGCCGGTATTACCAGCTAAATCATTGATTCTAAAATTAATATCAGTAGCCGCAACCGTACTAGTAACAATATAACAAGTTCCTGATAAATAAATAGCTGGCAACCAATTGGCACCATTATCTAATGTATATTCACAGGAAGATGTATCTAACCCTGATTCTATGTCACCAACAGCAACAGTAGAAGTTGAATAACCAAGAATATAAGTTCCGGAAGATGTGGTATAAGATTTATCAATATTAACAGGACCAACAGTCGGAGCTATATTATCAGCTAAAACATTAACTGTCCTAGTGGTGGTTGTATGATTACCACCAGAGTCAGTAACCGTATAAGTAATTGTATAAGTCGCTGGTGTATCAGTATCAACTGTGCCAGTAACAACCGTAGAAGAAGATAAATCACCATCAACATCGTCAGTGGTATTAAATCCCGGATCTGTAAAAATATTTTTTTCATACAAATCAATTGTAGATGAACCATTTAGAGTGATGACTGGCGACACATCAGAAACTAAAACTGTTCTAGTAGTAGAAGCAGTATTGCCACTAGAATCAATAACTGAATAAATCACATAATATAAGCCAGCCGTGGAAGTGGTGACAGCTGAAGCATCAATATTTATTTGAGAAGTCAAATCGCCATCGACTACGTCACTAGCTGTTGCGCCTAATTCAGAATAATCATGAGTACGAGTGATTGATTGTGGATCAGAACCGGTCAAAACAATTATTGGGGCAACAGTATCTTGAAATAAAATTGATGAATCACCAGAGATAATTAATGTACCAATTGCTAAGTCTGCCGTACCCGTAGCGCTATAATATAAAGTACCATTTATTATGCCACCAACGGTTGCTGAATCAGCTGTAATTGTTCCCAGGGTTGTTGAAACCGTCAATGAAGTGCCATCATCAACATGATTACCAAATTCATCAAAAACCTCAGCTGAAAAATTATCAAAAGAAGTTGGGCCAGCTTCTACTGGAGTTACGGCTGTAAATTTAACACTGCTAGGATCAGCAGGCCCCACAATCACAGTTCTAGTAGTGGTAGCCACATTACCCAAATAATCCGTAGCTGTATAAATAATCTGATAAGTGCCCGTAAGAGTGGAGCTGACTGTGCCAGTCGCAACAATAGAACCAGTCACATCGCCGTCTAAACCATCAAAGGCTATAGCTCCAAGATCGATGTAGGTGGTAGTGGCAGTTAAATAAGTTGTTGTGGCTCCAACTATACTAATGTCTGGAGCAGTTAAATCAACAGAAACAGTAATCCAACTGGAACTAACTTTACTATTACCAGCGGTATCACTCACACCAACATTAATATTAGTAGCCAATAAGGTGTCAATATCACTAAAAATACATTGTCCAGTTGATGAATTATAGGCTGTAGAAACAATTGGCCAACTGCTGCCACCTCCATCAATAGAATAAAAACAAACAGCCGGATTAATCCCTGAACCACCAATGTCACTAACATCAGCGGTAATAGTGGTAAAATGACCTATATAAATTCCGCCAATAGTTGAAGTTGATGGTGTTAAGGCTATAGCGCCGACTATTGGTGCATCCACATCAACCATAACAGTGCTGGTGCCAGTCGTGGTGGAATAATTGCCTGCATTATCGGCAATCAAATATTGATATTGATAACATTTACCAGAAACACCGAGGTCTTCATACGATCCAGAGGTTGATGAAGCTAAAAATGCAAATGATCCAAACGCGCTACAAACATCATCGGTCAAAGTCGCTTCAGATCTTTCAATAACACCAGTTGTTAAATCCAAATCAGAATCAACATCTGATCCAGTATTAAAAGTAATCGGAATAGTTGTGGTTGTTAAATAGCCATCAGTATAACTAATTGAACCGCCAATAGGGCCGGCAGTATCTGGTGTATAATCAATATCTACTGAAACCTGAGTAATATAAATCATATCACCAGGACCAACACAAGGAGTATATTGAACTCCAAAATTAGTTGTCCATGAATTAACTTCTGCTAATGTCCAAGCTAAACCCGTAAACGGATTAATGGCCAAAACACGCGAATATGTGACATAAGATCCGGTCAAAGTATGAATAGAGTCATCACTAATATCTGGTGACGTTGTTCCTTTTTCTAATCTTAAATTAATACCAAAAGACCCAGGACTTACACGAGATATAACATTTAGTGTAATAGAATTAATTACAGATCCTGTTGGTAATCCTGCTCCAGGCATAGTAAAGGTCTGAGCCTTACCATCGGTTGTTGTTGCAATATAAGAAACATCTGTAGCATCGCTAGACCCAACAGCCAAAACTTTTGTAGCACCAGCACCTAAATCCCAGTCATCAAAATTTCCAACACCACTAGGATATAAAGTTATTGTTGCCGCAGAAGCAACTGATGCGCTAATAAAAAAACCGCCGCAAGTTAGTACCAAAAAAGCCAACGAGACGATGAGTCGCATCCTAAATTTTTCGTCATTAATACGAAAAACTGAATTTTTTCCATTCATAAGTTTAGATTATTTAATTTTTCAGATAACCACATTTTAGCCCAAACTCACACAATGTCAAGTTAATAACTATTTGTGAATGAAATGATTATAATCCCTCTCTACTGCCTGAAAATAATTTACCCTAAAAACATTAAAAGTTCCAGAATGTTGAATAAAACCCAAACGATAATTTTCAACCAAAAGTAAATTCCAAAAGATAAAAACCACAATAACTAGACGCCAAGCTCGGATATATTGGCCAAATCTTTCTACTAAGGCGGTCAGTGTTAGGGCAAAAAATGGCAAAAGTTCAATAAACCGACGACCGCCAAAAGCATCACCTCCGCCCAGATCGTTGAGTGAACTGTTTAAAATCCATTGTCCAACAAAAATTAAAACCGCCATGATAGCTAAAAATTTTGACTTTATCCACAGCCATGGCCAGCCAATAATAGCCAAAATTAGCACCGGAGACCACAACAATAATCCCCTATCGCTAGAAAAAAGCGTATACAACCCATGGAATTCTGGACGAATAAAACGCACACCTTGCGGAGTTAAAAAATAACTGCCATACAAATAGTGCCACAATAATCCTTGAATAACCGCAAAAATCGCCACAGGCAAAACAAATTTAAAAGCTTGAATCAAAGAATTAGGAATGGAAATTTTGGCGGTACGCAAAATTATCGGTAAATAAAGCACACAAAAAATTGCATTCTGCCAACGAGTAGCAATCATTAAAAATACCACCAGCGCCAAAAGCCACGGATGCCTTTGATAATCCAGCCACTCAGAAAATACTAGATAAATAAAAGTACTCACCAAAAACAGCGAAATAATGTGAGACATTGACGGCTCAAAAAACTGGTAATAAATAAAAGGTGTGGCCAGCAGAATTAGTGCCAAGGACTTCACGGCTGATTTTTCATCAAAAAGCCTTCTTACTATTTTATAATTTATCCACAAAACCAAAAATCCAGCCACCAGTGTGCCAAAATTAACAGCCATAACATACCAATACGAATAGCCATCCAGTGACAAATTATGACCAAAAAAATTAGCAATCCAAGTGATTAGTGTCGCAATAAAAATAAATGGTAGCCAAAAAATCGCCGTACCCCAAGCATAAGCGTTAGGCGTGTGGCCAGTTGGTGTTTTGATATTATTTTGAATAAACCACTGACTACCAGAATCATAAGCGGAAAAATAAGACAATTCATCATGCACATCTAAACTGTGATTAAAAACCACCGCATGCAAATAACTATAATAAAAAACACCATCACCTTGAATTTTAATGGGACGGCTAAAATTTAAGAACACAAAAAATCCTAAGCTAACTATTATTGCAATAATAAAATATTTTTTAGCCATGTTTATATATTAACCATCTACTTTTTTTGGTCCATCAATTTGCAATTGATCAATAACGCTTTCGGCGCCAGTAATTTTTATCATATCTTTGTCAATTTTCTTTAATTCTTTGTCAGCCAGATTATAAGCATTGACGGTGGTTGATAAGCTATTGCCCAATTTTTTGAAATATTCATCATAAGCGGAAATATGGTTGCCAAGACCTTCCACGCGTTTAATAATTTCTTTGGTTTGCTCTTCAATTTTCAGGGCACGCAAACCTTGCAACACTGTTTGCAGATAAGCCGCAAAAGTCGTGGGAGAAACGATAATTACCCGTTTTTCCTTGAAAGCATAATCAATTAAACTGCGCGTGTTAATTTTGATAGCGCCCACTTCATTAACCAGCAAATCATAATAAATAGCCTCAGCCGGAATAAACATAAATGCAAAATCCATGGTCCCCTTGCTCGGCTTGATGTATTTGGATGTTTCGTCAATGCGTTTTTTTAAATCATTTTTGAATTCCTTTTCATAAGTCAAACGCTTTTCCTCATCATCTTCATTAATTACCCGATTATAATTATCCAGTGAAAACTTGGCGTCAACCGGAATCAGGCCGTCTTTGGTTTTGATGACCGCATCCACAATATCACCATCGTCAAATTTATATTGAAGTGAAAAAGCGGTCGGTGGCAAAATATTTTCCAGCACTAATTGCAAAGCCGCTTCGCCAAGATTACCGCGTTGTTTTTGAGAAGTCAAAACTTTTTCCAAATTTTTAAGCTGAGCCGAAAAACCCATAACCTGTTTATTGGTTTCTTGCAACTCCACTATTTTTTCAGTAATACCTTTGACAATACCGATACTTTGATTGAATTGCGATTGCATTTGCTGAGTGGATTGCGCCAATTTCGTATCGACGGTTTGATTGAGGCCTTTAAGGCTGGAATCCATGGTTTGATTAAGCTCTTTAATGCGCTCAAACAGCAAAAGCGAGGTTTTGTCGTCTTTGGGCTCACTAAGCTGTGACAATTTTTGACTAAAAATAACAAACATGGCAATAATTGCCACCAGTAGAATTATAATTAGAATTACGAGTATGATTTCCATAATTTATTTTAAAATAATGATTTATAAATCTCATCTGTCTTTCTCGCAACAATCTTCCAATCATACAAACTTTTCATGCGTTCTATGGCTTGCTCACTAAATTTATTTTTCAATTCAATATTATTTAATATTTTTTCAATTTTTTCTGCCAAATCAGTGGAATCACCACTTTTAAACAAAAATCCAGTTTCATTATCAGTAAGTGTGGTGCGAGCGCCCGGCCAATTGGAAACAACCACTGGCAAACCGCAAGCTTGCGCCTCGGCTGTGACAATCCCAAAACTTTCAGGCGCAGTAGATGGTAAAACAAAAACATCAGACAAATTATAATAATCAGGCAATTTTTCATTATCCACCCAGCCAGCAAAAATAATCTTATCACCTACTTTCAAATTCTTTGCCAAATCAATAAAATATTGTTTGCGAGAACCATCGCCCAGCACCAATAATTTTAAATTGCTATTTTTTTCTGATATTTTTTTAAAAGCGTCAAGCAACACTTCCAAACCCTTGGTGCGATGCTGTTCGTCTAGTCCACCCACAAAAATTAAAACCTGATCGTTATTTTTCAGTCCAAGTTTGGCGGATAGCTCCAGGTTTTTTTCTTTTTTACAAAAAATACTCGTATCCACGCCATTTGGCAATTCAACAATTTTATCATTAAATTTTATCAAATATTTTTTAAAATAAGAATTCTCAGCTTGATCACGAGACAAAATAGCAATCCTGTCGCTGGCGCCAACAACCAATCCCAAAAAAATCTTGATATAATTTTTAAAAATAAAATTTTTCCAACCACTAACAACAGGATCCATGTGATAATGCAGAAGCAATTTTTTTTGTGGATGTTTTTTCTTGAAATACCAGACAATCAGATCACTGCCAAAAAACGGATAATACAAATGAATAATATCAAAATCGTTTAATCGTTTCAAAAGAGAAAAACAAAAACCAGCTTTGCCAATTGGCAAAATCACTGGCAGATATTCTATTCTATAACCATCACCGGATACTTTTTTAGTGTCTCTATAGTCAGGTGTTAGCACGCTCACCTCATAGCCAAGATGAGACGCTTCTCGCGCTTGATAATACGCATTATTACCCATGCCACCAGCCTGAGGTGGAAAAGCACACACAATTATGGCCACTTTTTTGCTCATTTTGCTATTTTTTAGTCTGTTATATATAATCCTAGTATAATCTTTTATACTTTAAATATCAAACCTATGGCCAAAAAAATCACTCCCGAGCTTTCTACCACTTTTGCTGAGTATATTTTATTGCCCGGATTGACTGACAGTACCAATACACCGGAAAATATATCCCTGCGCACCCCCTTAACAAAATTCAAAACTGGCGAAGAACCAAAAATCTCTCTCAACCTGCCTTTTACTTCGGCGGTCATGCAAGCTGTGTCCGGACACAAAATGGGCATTGCCTTGGCCAAAGAAGGAGGATTAAGTTTTATTTTCACCTCACAAACCATCAAAAACCAAGCCGAAATGGTGGCCAAGGTCAAAAATTTCAAAGCCGGCTTTGTCAATTCCAAAGCTAATTTATCACCGGAAAATACGCTTGAAGACGCGCTAAAATTAACCGACGAGACAGGCTATTCAACTATTGCCATCACACGCGATGGCCAAAATAATTCCGAGCTTATGGGTATTTTAACCAAACAAGATTATTGGCTTGATTATGAACCACTAACTACTCCACTTGGCCAGCTTATGACGCCGTTTGAAAAAATAAACCATGGCTTAGAAGGCATTACCCTTCCAGAGGCTAATGAAATTTTACGGAAATCAAAAAAATCCTGCATTCCCATTATTAATAATGAATCAGAAAGAATTTTAAAAGCTTTGGTTTTTAAAAAAGACCGCGAAAAACACAAAGATTTTCCGGACGAGCTTATTGACGAACAAAAAAGAATCATTGCCGGAGCTGGCATCAACAGCAAAGATTATGTTGAGCGTGTACCAGCGCTAGTTTCGGCCGGAGCTGATGTCTTGGTCATAGACACCTCTGATGGCTGGAATCAATATGTGGGTGACGCACTCAAATGGATCAAAACAAATTATCCCAACATTCCTTGTGGCGCCGGCAATATCGTGAGTGCCGAGGCTTTTGATTATTTAGTTTCAGCCGGAGCTGATTTTGTCAAAGTCGGCATCGGTGGCGGATCTATTTGCATTACCCAAGAAGTCAAAGGTATTGGTCGCGGTCAAGCCAGTGCGCTACTAGACATAGTTTCAGCCAGAGACAAATATTTTGATTCCACTGGAATTTATGTACCAATTTGTTCTGATGGCGGACTCGTGCAAGATTCTCACATCACTATTGCCTTGGCACTAGGCGCAGACTTTGTAATGATGGGCCGATATTTTGCTAGATGTGATGAAAGTCCGACTGAGAAAAAAATTCTCAACCATTTTGGCCTAGCCAAACCATATTGGGGCGAAGGTTCAGACCGCGCTAAAAATTGGCAAAGATACGGACAAGAAAATGGCAATATAAAATTTGAAGAAGGCGTGGATGGCTGGGTGCCTTATGCTGGACCAGTCAAGGATATTGTGCGTCGCTCAGGCACAGTCATTAAATCCACACTCAGTAATCTTGGTTGCAATAATTTAAAAGAACTGCACGAGAGAGCAGTCCTTGAAAAACGTTCGCCAACTTCTATGAGAGAGGGCAAACCTCATGATATTCAAATTGGCGCGGATAATATGGATGCGTATAAAAAAATGTATTGGGGAGAATAGGTGGCCTACCAAAAGATAACCTTTTTCGCCAGCCAAAAATAAACAGCTAAAAACGGATTAACAAAATAATTCAAAATCGGGCTGTCCACAATTTCCGAACTGATAGGACCGGTAAAATATTTCAAAATTTGCCGGTCTTTTATTTTTCTAATTTTTTTATTTTTACTTTTAGTTTTAATAATAGAAATAAAATTAATAATTATCCACCACCAGCCTTTAATTTTTTCAACTCCCCAGCCGTTCAAAATAAAATAAACCAACATGGCAATTTCCCAAAAAACAATGGCCGGCAAAAAAACAATCAGCGTGGCTAGTTTGTAATTTTGCAACATCACGATCAGACGATTGCGTTCCATGAAATAAAATTTATATTTGGCTTTACTAAAATTATATTTATGCCACACCACAGAGCGCGGATCAACCATGATTTTATAACCAGCCAAACGCAAATGCCAACTCAAATCAACATCTTCATGATACATGAATAATTTTTCATCAAACAAATCTGTGTGCTTTAAGGCTACCATATTAAGCAACACAGCTCCTCCCGAAGCATAACCGATTTCCATGGGGCGAGTCAGGCCGTGGTTGTCTTTTTCCCTGTAATGTCCGCAATAGGACACACTAAGAAAATTGGAAACATTACCCAGGCTGTTTATTAAATTTTTTTCCGGATAAAGCAAAAGCTTGGCCTGCACTGCTCCTATTTTTTTATCATTGTTTAATGTTTCCACTAAATTTTTAAGCCAATTTTTTTCTACAATCGTGTCAGGATTAAGTAAGGCTAAATAATCCGCGCCCCATTTTTGAGCCAAAAAATAACCTTGATTATTAGCAGAAGCAAAACCAATATTTTTACGATTATGAATTATTTTGAAATGCGGATATTTTTCACGCACAAATTCCAAGGTGCTGTCTGTTGAATTATTATCAATCAAAATTATACGCACTAAATTTTTGGCATAATTTTGCGCTTCAAGAGAGCTCAAACAATCCGACAAATAATGCCGGCTATTATAAGTGACGATAACAATAGCAACTTTTTTATTGCTGATCATGGTTATTTTTGTCTGTTTGTTTGAGAGCAATTGCCCGAGTCAAATGAGTAATATCTTTTTCAATTTTTTCTATGCGCATCAAAAGCCGAAAAAGAAGATAAAAAATAAAAATTATAGAAACATAAACCACCAAATCCACTCCCCGCTTCACGCCAACAGCCGAGGCAATAAGACTGGTAATATCGGGCCAAGCAATAACAATAATAGCCACAACCCAAATAGCCAGCCAAACAAAAAATTCACCGGAACTGATTTCTTTTTTTTGTTTGCGATACCAAGAACGGATAATGATAAACAAAATCGCAATAATTAAAATAAATTGAATAAGCATAACTATTTCTTAAAAACCAAATCCCAAAGAATATTAAAAGCATTAAAAATACTTTGACCTTTACTAACAGAATAATCAGTATAACTGATGGTGACAGGCAATTCCCTGTATTTTATTTTTTTATTTTTTATTTCTGCTAAAATTTCAGAAGCATAAGCCATGCGATCTTGAGACAAATCTATTTTTTTGAGCGCCTGCAAACTCCAAGCCTGAAAACCATTATGAGTGTCGGTAATTTTTAAGCCCGTGGTGATTTTTGTAAACCATAAAGCCATTTTTTTAACAATTTTTTTGCTATATGGCATATTAATGGTGTGTCCCAAATTTCTTGATCCTAACACAACTTCATACTCACCTTTCAGTACTGGCTCTGCTAAAAAACTAATTTCTTTGGCCAGCATTTGACCATCAGCGTCAAAAAAAACAACAACTGAATAATTATTTTTTATGGCATACTCAATTCCTGTTTTTATGGATGCGCCTTGACCGCGATTAAGAGCGTGACACAAAACAACAGCTCCGGCGCTACTAGCCAATTTACCAGTCTCGTCAGTAGAGCCATCATCAACGACCAAAACATCAAACCCATACTGCCTGACTCCATGCACCACTTCAGTAATTTTGGCGCTTTCATTTTTGGCCGGGATCAGCACTAATACTTTTAAATCTGACATTACTTAGGCTTTAATTTTTGAAGGTCGCAAAATCTCTCTTTGGGCGCTGAGATAATCAATGGTTTTTTGAATTCCTTCTTCCAAAAGAATTACCGGAAACCAACCTAGATTTTCTTTGGCCAAAGTAATGTCGGCCAAGTCTTGCGGTACAGCAATAATATTATCTGCCTGGCTGTAAACAATTTTTGATTTAGATCCAGTGAGTTTGATTATTTTTTCTGCCACTTCCGAAAAATTATTTTTCCATTCTGAGGCTAAATTTATCGGTCCTTTCTCCCCGCTTTCCATCATCTTATCAATACCTTTGATTAAATCTTCAATAAAAAAATAAGAACTGAAACTATCTTTATTGCCATAAATTGTCAAATCAACGCCTTTAAGAGCGTTTTTAATAAATTCGGGAATCATGCGTCCGTCTTCCAATTTCATATTAGGGCCATAACAATTAAAAATCCTGACAATCTTAGTATCCAAATCATATTTCAGACGATAATTGTTTACCAGTGCCTCACCGAATCTCTGAGCCTCAGCATGGCAAGCTCTCTCATTCAAATGGTCAACCTTGCCGACATAATCTTCTTTTAACAGTTCATTATTGCCAGGCTCTCCATAAACAGCAGGGCCCGAAGCATACAAAAATTTGGCTTTGTATTTTACCGCCAAGTCAAGCGCGTTTTTTAATCCCAAAGAATTAGCCAACATGGTCTCAATAGGATAATTCAAATAGGCTTTGGGTGAAGCCGGAGAAGCCAAAAAATAAATTTCCTGCAAGCCTTGGAATTCTATTTTAAATTTGTCCAGTTCTCTTTGATGCTCAAGATCAATGACATTAGTGATGTCATGATTGATAAATTCAAAATCAATATTAGAGAATAAATGAGTAATATTAAATTCATCTCCAGTCAAAAAATTATCAAGACAAATAACCTTGCTTCTTTTTATAAGCTCATCGCATAAAT
>JBAXTU010000022.1:0-12625 GCA_037130015.1 bacterium
ATCTGAATAATTCTAATTCTAATCCTAATACTGAAAATAAAGATCCATGTGGAACCTGCATGATTCTATGATGAAAATATTTTCATCATATTTATACGCATATGCATACTTATAAAAATCTTTGATTTTATAAATATTTTCTAACATAAAAAAATTATACTGATTGATCAGTATAACGTAATATCCCTCTTATGTCAAATATATGCTTATTGCAAATTATCCAACAACCGATCCAACTCCGCAACCTTTTCACCGATTTCATCAATTAAAAAAATCAATTTTGGCGTACGGCGTAAAACAATTTCTTGTCCCAAAAGTTTTTGCAAATTGCCACGGCCATTTATTAAAATTTTCATGGCTTCTTTTTTTTGTTCTGTCGGCATTACACTTACAAATATTTTAGCCGAAGACAAATCAGGCGAAACCGAGACACTAGTAATAGTAATTAGAGTGCCAAGTGGTAATTCCAATTCTTGGAGCATTAATTGCCCTAATTTCTGACCAACAAGCTCATTAACTTTTATAATTCTGTCCGACATATTTTATTTTGATTCTTGATAAAATTCCAAAACATCGCCGGCCTGAATGTTCACCTTGCCTTCAAAATTAAGACCACATTCATGACCAGACAAAACCTTATCCACAATTTGGCGCGCGCTTTCTAATCTATTCACTTTGCCAGAACCCACGGCCTCACCGCCACGCTCCACAATCACAGTATCACAAACAGCCAAATAACCATCAACTGCTCTGGCGCCAAGAATCATATTATTTGATTCACTTCTAAAAATTTTAATCACTTCGGCCTTGCCGATAAGCTGACGCGTCACTTCCAAATCTTTGAGTTCGCTCATGTCTTGTTTTACTTCTTCAATCAAATGATAAATGACTTCATAATATTTAATGGTCACTTTTTTCTCTCTGGCTAGTTCAGCAACATTAGTGGCTGGCTTGACATGAAAGCCAAAAATTTTGGCCTTGGATCCTTCAGCTTTGAGAATATCAGACTCAGTAATAATACCCAGTCCTTTGCCGATAATTTTTATTTTTATTTCAGCTGTTTCCAGTTTGGCCAAACTTTCAATAATGGCTTCAACAGAACCGAGCACATCACCTTTAATAATATAATTCAAAGATTTGCTTTTACCACTTTCGTCATTGCCACCGGAAAATTTGGTAGAAAAATCTTTGGCCTGTTTTTGTTTGTAATGTTTGATATCTTTATTTAATTCTTCTAATCCTCCAGCCACTTCAACCACACTGCCAACACCTGGAGCCAATTTTAAACCCAAAATTTTAGCTGGTGTACCAGGAGCAACTTGCAAAACATTTTCACCTATATAATCTTTGAGCGCTTTGACCTTGCCACAAAAACTGCCTTCCAGTGACAAAATATCACCGGGACGCAAAATTCCTGCTTGCACCAAAATAGTGGCTACCGGGCCTTCGCCCTTGTCCACATGCGATTCAATAATAGTGCCAATAGCCAGTCTGCTTGGATCAGCCATAATAGTATCTTTGTTCATTTCAGCTACCAACAAAATTGTTTCTAATAAATCATCTATGCCTGTACCTTCTTTGGCCGAGACTGGCGCACAAATAACATCACCGCCCCAATCCTCTGGCAACAAATTCAAATCAGCCAAATCTTTTTTGACTCTTTCAATATTGGCGTCTGGCTTGTCAATTTTATTTATGGCCACCACAAACGGCAGTTTGGCGTCTTGAATAATCTTGATGGCTTCTTTGGTTTGAGGTTGAATACTGTCATCAGCCGCAATTACCAAAATAGCAATATCAGCCACACGGGCGCCACGACTGCGCATGGCAGTAAAAGCTTCATGGCCAGGAGTATCTATGAAAGTTATTAATTTATTTTTTTTGTGAACTTGATAAGCACCGATGTGCTGAGTGATGCCACCGCTTTCTGTGGCCACCACATCTGTTTTTCTGATAGCATCAAGAATTTTGGTCTTGCCATGATCAACATGACCCATGACCACCACCACAGGAGGACGCGAAACAAAATTTTCAGCTGTATTGTTGGTTAAAATTTCTTTGAGACGTTCTTGGCTTTGGTCTGAGGCTTCACCCTGGGAAACATTGTCATCAGCCACAATTTGAAAACCTAAATTTTCACCAATAATCATAGCCGTGTCAAAATCAATCCGTTCATTAATAGAGGTCAACACACCATTTTTCATCAATTCAACCATGACCTGATTGACAGGCAAGCCAAGCAAGGAAGCAAATTCACGCACCGTAATGACGTTTTGAACTTTGATTTCTTTTTTTGGCAATTCAACACCATCAACACCAACACTTCGGCCACCGCGAATTTCAGCCAGTCTGGCTACTTCACGCTCTTGGCGTTCTTGACGGCGCCAAGATTCCATAATACGATAAGCAATACGGTCATCAACTTTGATGGCTTTTCTGCCAATATCAAAACCTAGCGCTGGCAATTTTGTAAACAGCTCACTGGTGGTTGTTTTGAGTTGTCGTGCTAATTCCGTAACATTCATGTTTTCAATTCTACCACAAAACCAATATTTTTTCAAGGTTTTCAACCATTGAAATAAAAAAGATTTTTTGCTATCATAACACTATCAAAATGGTCACGTAGCCAAGTGGTAAGGCGACGGTCTGCAAAACCGTTATTCACCGGTTCGATCCCGGTCGTGACCTTAAATAAAAAACTCTACCTATTGGCAGAGTTTTTTATTTACTTAATTCCGAATCTTCTGGCACAATACCAAGCCGACCAATTACCATCATGAAGCCGTTTTTTAATAACCCACTTGGTGGCCGTTTTATAATCCAACTTATCAGCATCGGAAATACCGCGATGAATAGAATTTATCTGCCACAGTCCAAAATCTCTGGTGCCATTATAGTTAACTCCGCTTATACTTTTAGCATTCCAACGACTTTCACAATTAACAATCAAATCAACTTCATGGGGATCAAGATTCGCCAGTTTGGCTTCATTTAAAACATACTCTCTAATTACTTCTTTAGTTTCTATTGGTTCTAAAACTGGAATCGTATTACTAACAACAGCTTCAACAATATTATCCCGACTATGATCTCCGGAAAAAATAATTGATTCATTATTAGAAATTACTACTTCGCGAGGAGTACTGCTTGGTTTTTGATAAATATCCAAAACTTGAGCATAAGCATACTGAGGAAACAATAATTGCCAAATACAAATAGCCAAGCCAAAGGCTAAAATTTTCTTTTCTGTTTGGAGAGTGTTTATATTTTTCATATTTTAAAAACAAAAAACACCCTATCATAAGATAGAGTGTTATTGTTTATACAATATAGTATATTAGCACCTTTAGTTCTTCTTGTCAAGTACTAAAACATACAACAAAATTAAGCGGGTAAGGGGAGTCGAACCCCTGTCACGAGTTTGGAAAACTCGGATAATGACCGTTATATGATACCCGCACTTATTTTTTTTATTCAATACAGCAATCAATAGCTTTTTTGACCAACACGCCAAGCTTACCCATCACGCCTTTTTTTTCTTGATCATGGATATTTATGGCGCCATCGTCAATTTTTTTAACATCATCAGTAGAAATAACCTTCATATTAATACCCCAAAAGAGAGAATACAAATTATAAGCCTTAGCAAACAAATCCTGAGCTTCTTCTTTTCTACCTTGGCCAAGTGCCTTAGTGCCGACTTCCATCAGTCGCATAGAAGCGGCCAATAAATGTTTAGAAATACACCAGACTTCACCTTCATACTCTTTGATAATTTTTTTGAGCAGTTCCTTGCGCATTTCCCGCACTTCCTTGAGTAAATCAAAATATTCTGGCTTGTCGGTTTTGGCACCGGTAAAGAAAAAATGTTCTTCAATGCTCACTAAATTCATGATAGCAATTGACAAATCCTCATCAGATGACAAATCCATTTTGTCCTGTTTTTTCATATCATCAACCTTTTCTATAAGTTGATTAATATTGCCAATTAATTTTTCGCTATTTTCCATATTTATTTAGTTAAAAAATAAAATAAAATACTAAGTACTACCACCGGTATTATGGGCATAGCCACTTTTTGAAAAGGAAAATGAGCCTTACCACCGTTTTTCTTTTTCAAATATGGATATAGCGCAGCTCCACCCCAAAATACTAAACTGCCAAAAAAGATGCCTAGTACCAATTTATCAACCCCCCAAAACTTATTAAGAGGATGGCCTATAATTTCATTCCAATATAAAGGCGCCACTACCAATCCATAATAAGCCACAAATACGACCACTTGATCGCCTTTGAATTTTATATGCTTTCTACCCATCCAGTCAATAGTCCAAAAAACCAAGGCCAATAACAAGGCTCCAATCCATAATCCGGAAATAGTATCATCTATACCCAAAAAACGTGATAAACCTAGTCCTGCGCCAACTGCCACCACACAAACAGGACAAACCGCCAAAGCCGGCCGAGCCGCTAAAACTGCCAACGGAACAAAAAATAGTAAAAATTTATTTTTCATAATTATTGAATATTAGTTTTTTGTTTTAAAAAATTAATAATTGGTTCACTGCCGACTAAACAGGTTTTTCCATCCCAAAACAGAGGCACACCAATACTGTCTGTGGCAATACCGCAGATTTTAGCTTTGGCCACCAGATCCGCAGAATTGGAAGAATTACTCACTTCTTTTTTAACAAATGAAACTTTACCGTCTATGCCATTGTCGGCAATAAACTTTTCAACAATTTGGCAGTGCGGACAAGTAGTGCTATAAAACAAAATCATACCACCATTTGTTTGATTGCCTTTTTTGGCCAAGGCCGTACCTGCCAAAATTGAAATGATACCTAGTACAAAAACAACAATCAAAATAACAGCAGTTTTTGTTGATTTATCCATAAATTTTAAGTTATTAATAATAAAGATAAATAAATTTTAACAGTTATTATGCCAAATGACAAGCCAAACCATAATTAGATAACAAAACTTTTAATCTAAGTTATCAACAGCTTGACAGGCTTTGGCAGACGAGTATAATTACATTATACCCATACCCCAGGTATAGGTCAAGCAATAAAATAATAATTAAAAAACATGACTCCTAACAAAATTAAAACTCTCATCGCCCTCAAAAAGGCTCAAACCTTGATTGGCAAGATAATCAAGATGGAAGAAGACGGCGAGTATTGCATCAATATCATGCAACAAAATCTAGCTGTCATTGGCCTCCTAAAATCCTCCCACCAAATGATGATGGAAGGGCATCTCAATTCTTGCTTTAAAAATGCCATGGCGACCAGCAACGAAAAACGCAAACAACAAATGATAGATGAAATTTTGCGAGTCAGCAAATTAAGCAATAAATAATATAAACAAATATGACAAAAACTCTAATTCCTATTGCCGGAATGCATTGCAAATCATGCGAGATTCTGGTGCAGGAAAAATTAGAAAGCGTGGACGGAGTGGAGCGAGCTGAAGTTTCGGTCAAACACTCTCAAGCCATTGTGCATCTAAAAAAAGACATCAAAAAAGAAATTTTAGAGCAAGCAATCAAAGACGCCGGCTACCAAGTGAGCGGTAAAAAATTGCCATGGATCAATACTGATTGGCATGACTGGCTCAATCTGATTATTGCCGCTATGATTCTTGGCGTGGGCATTAATCTTTTTGTAACCCTAGGCTGGCAAGCCAATTTTGCCGATATTAATAATCCGCAAAATTTATTTGTGGTTTTACTCATCGGCCTCACTGCTGGTTTTTCAACTTGCATGGCGCTTTCAGGCGGACTAATCATGGGACTATCAGCCAGACATAATCAAAAACATCCCGAGGCTACTGGCTGGCAAAAATTCCGCCCACATATTTATTTTAATCTTGGACGCTTATTATCTTATTTTATTCTTGGCGGAGCCATTGGCCTGGCTGGTTCGGCACTGAGTATTTCTGTTAGCTTTTGGGCTTTTCTAACTTTACTAGTTGGATTAGTTATGTTAACGCTTGGTATTCAACTTACCAATGTTTTTCCTAGACTCAATAGTATTTCCTTACCATCTGGACTGGCTAAATTTCTAAAAATTAAAAACAAATCTGATAAGGAATACAATAATACAAATGCGCTAATTATCGGCGCTCTCACTTTTTTCTTGCCTTGCGGTTTTACCCAAGCCATGCAACTTTATGCCATGAGCACTGGTAATTTTTTTAGCGGAGCCATGATTATGTTTGTTTTTGCGCTTGGCACTATGGTTGGACTGCTCAGTATTGGCATTTTTACTTCTATAATTAAAGGCAAGGTGGCCAGGTTGTTTTTTAAATTCATTGGACTACTTGTAATTCTGCTAGCTATTATTAATATTATTAATGGTTGGAATTTGCTTGGACTTCAAGGACGCTTAAATTTTAGCGCTAACAATACGGTTCAAGATCCTAATCAACCAGTCCAGATAATCAAAGCTGACTTTACTTTAAACGGCGATATTTCTCCAACCACTTTTACGGTCAAGGCTGGCGCTCCAGTTCGCTTTGAAGTTAATCCACTGGAAAACGGCAGTGGCTGTATGTCCACTATTATGATTCCCGGACTCTACAGCAAGCCAATTTATTTAAAAAAGGGTCAATTAATTATTATGGAATTTACTCCAAAATCACCCGGCACCTATCCTATCACTTGTGCCATGGGCGTGAAGCGTGGCGAATTAATCGTACAATAAAAATATGGAAACCAAACAACAACAATTTAATATCTCGGGCATGCACTGCGCCAGTTGCGCTTTGATTATAGAAAAAAAATTAAAAAACCAAGCTGGTGTGAAGTCGGCCGTGGTTAATTTTGCCACGGGCCAGGCTGGCGTGGAATATGATTGTGCCAAGTGTGATGAACAAAAAATAATTGAAGCCGTGAAGCAATCTGGTTATGGAGCAACCATGAAAGACGAAAATATGACACATGCCGGACATGATCATGCAGCCATGGTGCGCGAGCAAGAAATAAAAAAAGAAAGAAACTTTTTTATTTTTTCATTGTGTTTATCTGTGCCAATTGTTATTTTGTCCATGGTGCTAAAAAATATGACTTTTACCAGTCTAGTAGCGCAATCAATTATGGCTGGCATTTTACAATTTTTCATTGGCTACCGTTTTTATCGTGGTACTTATTATGGACTAAAAAACTTTTCCGCCAACATGGACACGCTCGTGGCTGTTGGTACTAGTGCCGCTTATTTTTATAGTTTATATTCAACTTATTTCAAACCAGGTGAAGTTTTTTATGAGACTTCAGCGCTACTTATCACTTTTATAATCTTGGGGAAATATCTAGAAGCGCGAACCAAAGGCAAAGCTTCAGAAGCCATTAAAAAATTAATGAAGCTCCAACCCAAAACTGCCAAAATTGAAAAAGACGGACAAGAAATTGAAATTTCTATTGATGATGTGGCAGTTGGTGATTTGGTAATAGTCCGCCCAGGCGAGAAAATTCCGGTTGATGGAGAAATAGTTGATGGCTTCTCCAGCCTTGATGAATCCATGATCACTGGCGAAAGTTTGCCAGTTGACAAGCAAGTCGGCGACCAAGTGATTGGTGGTACTATCAACAAATCTGGTTGGCTAAAATTCAAAGCCAAAAAAATCGGCCGAGATACTGTACTGGCCCAAATCGTTAAAATCGTGGAAGAAGCGCAAAGCCGTAAAGCGCCCATTCAAAAATTCGCTGACACTGTGTCTGGCTATTTTGTGCCAACAGTCATGATTATTGCTCTGGTCACTTTTTTAGTTTGGTATTTTATTATTCATGCGACTTTTGCCTTAGCTCTGCTTTCAGCCGTGGCCGTACTAGTTATTGCGTGTCCTTGCGCTTTGGGACTAGCCACACCAACTGCTATTCTCGTGGGTACAGGCCGTGGTGCAGAAAATGGAATTTTATTTAAAGGTGGCGACGCCCTGGAAATGACTGGCAAAATCACGGCCATGGCTTTTGACAAAACCGGCACTCTCACCAAAGGTCAACCAACGCTCACTGACCTTGAAAGTTTTTCCGACAAATTTACTAAAAATATTTTACTTACCTATACAGCATCACTAGAAAGCAAATCAGAACATCCTTTGGCTCAAGCCATTGTTGAATTTGCCAAAAATAAAAAAAATTCTTTACTAAAAACTGAAAATTTTGAAACCTTTCCTGGCGGTGGTATTAGTGGAATAATTGAAAACAAAAAAATTATCATGGGCACGGAAAAATTAATGGCTAAAAATAATTTGGTTATTGATAAAAAAATAATTGAACAAAAAAATAAATTGGAAGCCGAGGGAAAAACTGTAATTTTGATAGCCATAAATAATTCTATCGTTGGACTAGTCGCTATTGCCGATACCATCAAAGAAACGTCTATTGAGGCTATTAAAAAACTTCATGAACTAAAAATAAAAACTTTCATGATCACCGGTGATAATACCAAGACGGCCAAATTTATTGCTGATCAATTAAATATTGATAGGGTTTTGTCAGAAGTCCTGCCCCAAGACAAAGCCAAAGCCATAAAAGATATTAAAGCAGAAACTGGTGGCTCAGTAGCCATGGTCGGAGATGGCATTAATGACGCGCCAGCACTCGCTGAAGCTGATTTGGGCATTGCGATGGGCCAAGGCACGGATGTGGCCATAGAGACTGGTGGCATTGTGCTGGTCAAAGGTGATTTACTTGATGGTGTTAAAGCCATCAAACTGGGCCGACAAACCATGAACAAAATCAAACAAAATCTTTTTTGGGCATTGTTTTATAATTCTCTCGGCATTCCCATTGCCGCGCTTGGTCTACTCAAAGCCGAATATGCAGGGTTGGCCATGGCCATGTCCAGCGTGTCCGTGGTGCTTAATTCGTTATTACTCAAAAGAAAAAAATTATAAAAAAACACAAACAAAAAACTCTCTTTATTTAAAGAGAGTTTTTTGTTTGTGTCTCATAAGCGAAGCCCTAACCTATTTAGGAATAACCGAGGATACCGAGGCCATGGATAGTCTTCCAAAGCAACTGCCAAGCAAAATACCAAAGAAAATAATTGGCATCAAAAACAAAACTGTCACACCTATAGCAATAAACTTTCTTTTAACTCTTTTACAATACACCCAAGACCAGATTAAAATCAAAATATCAAACAAAAAGAAAACTAGCCACAGTAACGAAATAGAACTAGCTATTAGGGAAAACATAACATTGATAAATAAAAATAAAAAAAAGCCAAGAAAAAAATCACCAACTTTTTCTCCCGTCTTGGTATAGCCTGCATATTGGTTATTTATTAAATTTTGATTTTTACCATTAGCCATAGATTTTAAAGTTATTTTTTACAAAATGCCTTATATTATCTCTAATTAAATATATTATAACAAATAAACAAATAATTTGAAAAAATGTCAAACCCGCAAAAGCCAATCTCTCTACTCTGATAAATTCCATAAAAAAACGAAAAACAAAATAAGAGATCATTAATATTTTAAAAAGTTGTCCTGGCTTAATATCTTTATTGTTTTTAATCCGCTCCAAATAAATAAACATAGCCAACATAAACAATGATTCATAAATTTGGGTCGGATGACGCATAATACCATCGCCAAAATTAACACCCCAAGGCAAATTAGTCGGCTGACCATAGCAACATCCGCGAAAAAAACAGCCCAACCGACCAATGGCAACGCCAATGGCTATGGCCGGAGCAAACAGATTGCCTCTTTTTTCATTGATACCTAGAATTTTTTTAGTCAAAATAGCACCCAAAGTGCCACCAATCAAACCACCAATAATTGTTCGTCCTGAAAATAAAATTTCCCAACCCGAAAAATGATAAAAAAAATAACTATAATCAACCAAGGCCTGTAGAACTCTAGCTCCAACAATTCCACCCAATAATGATCCAACCACTATAAAAAAACCATTTTCACTTAACACTTTTTGGCGCCTAGCTTCATAAAAATAAACTGCCAAACCAACCATTAATCCTAATAAAACAAAAAAAGCATAAGCTGGCACGCCTAAATTGCCAATTTGAAAAAGAATCGGCTTAATACCCCAATTCAAAGGATAATAATGATCATCAATCATATTTTTTTAATAAAGGCACAACAACTATCATTAGTAGCACATTCATATAGCTTGGCAGCCGGACAAAAACCGAAAGCTGAAATACTTTTAAGTAAAGCAAAAATTAAAACCGCTATCCAACCGACCTGCTCATTAACAAAATACAAAAGCAACAAACAAATAAGACTAAAGATACTACCCATGACATGAGCAAACTTCATAGCATGCTCATTTAAAATTTCATCTTTTGATTTTATAATTTTGTTGAAAGTATATTGATATAAAACAATCATTGGAGCTTTTTTAATCTTCAAAATTACTGACAGCAAAAAAATAATAAACACTAGAATTAAAATCTCTTTCCATCTAAAAATCCATGACAGCCAAATCAAAGCTGCCAAACTAAAACGGCAAAAAGCAAAAGCCATTTTAGGTACGGCTACCGGCTTGTATTTTTTCATATTTTTTTATTTATTAATTTAGGAAAAAACATTCCTACTAAACTTTGATATTTTTTATAATTAGAAAATTCCTGGACTAATAAAACCTCTTCCTGCTTGGCACGATAATACATAAAAGGCACAAAAATCAAGGCGTTGGCCAAGAAAGCTAAATAATTACCATAAACCAAACTAGCGCCAAAAAACATCCAGATAATAGAAGCATAAAGCGGATGACGAATATACTTATAGGCGCCATCTGAAATAAAAACATGATCAGCATAAATTTTTATTTGATTAGACCAATTCCGTCCCAATTTCAACCGGCCCACAATATTAGTATAACAACCAATAATCAATATTAGCAATCCTAACATAATAAAACTAATTCTTAAATAAAAAAAATCAAAAACAAAGCGACCGATGCCAGAACTGATCAAAAAATAGAAAAAACCAAAAAATAAAAGCATGGTACCGGTTTCAACAATGCTCTTTTTTTCTTTTTTTACATGCTTTCTTGATTGAAATTCAATAAAATCAATCAAGACCGCACCCAAAACCAATAAAACACAAATGACCACAATCAATTCGGCTATAAAATAAAATAAAATATCTGGCATGATGATTAAATTTTTTAAGTATAAAAACATTTATTTTCTATAAAAAATATTATAAGAAGAAAAAGGAATTTTTTTAAAATCAGGAGTAATAATCTGGACGCATTCTTTTTTCATTGACTTCATATCAAAATTATAAGCATCAATAAAAGAAGTAACACTAATTCTAAAAGTATTGGCACTAACATATTCTATCTTTTCTTTTTCAGACTTTAAAAAATAACTGGCCGGGATAAGCTTTTTACTTTTGTTCAATAAACCAAAATAATCACAACAGCTTTTATCAAGATGAAAAAATTTATCAGCCAAATCCTTCAAAAAATCTTCAGGGTCAAATTTAAAAGTATTTCTAATAGCTGATAAATAATTTTTAATGTCTAAATCTCTAGTCAAAGGAATAAACTCCTCATTTAAACGATACAAATAAGTTATGGCCACTCTATCAACATTACATGGCAAAGGAATAAAATCTTTTTTGCCAATCATTCCTTTGGTTTGTTTATCAATATTTTCAATAATACCAGTAATAGTTACTCTATCGGCCTTATTAATTGAACCAATTCTCCCAAAAAAAGCCACTGGCTGGAAATTAATGCCACGAACACATTTCGTTTTTAATCCCAATTCTATAATTGAGCCGATTTCTTGATCATTAATGCCTTTTTCAATTGTAGCAACAAAAGTAGTAGGGATTTTATATTTATCCAGATTTCTTAAGGCCTGCATTTTTATATCCAATAACTTTCTACCGCGCAAATGTTGATAAGTCTCATCACTAAGTCCATCAAATTGCAAATAAATTTCAAAATCACCAATAAATTGACTCAATTCCTTAACAAAAGATTCATCAGTGGCCAGACGCAAACCATTAGTATTAAGCATGACATATTTAATTTTCTTTTCCTTGGCGCGTTTTAAAATTTCTATAATTTGTGGGTGAGTCGTCGGTTCGCCACCACTAATTTGCAAAATTTCAGCACTGCCAAATTCCGAATCCAAAAAAAACTCCAACATTTCATCTATTTTAGATAAAGGCAAATGTTCACCAACACCGCTACCGGCATAACAAGTCGGGCATTTTAAATCACAATTATTAGTTATTTCTATCAATCCAATACAGGTGTGTTGTTCGTGCTCTGGACAAAGACCACAATCAAAAGGACAATTATTTTTTCTAATTGTCTGCGTCTTAGAAACTGATCCTGGCTTATTATAAAGCATTCTGCTCAAATAATAAGCCGAGTGTTCTTCTAAAATCTCTTCTTGTTCTCCATGTTCAAAACAATACTTTAAAATAAAAATTTTATCATCACGTAAAATAATTTTAGCATCAACTCTTTTTAGACAATAAGGACAAATACTAATAGTATTTTCAATAAATTGATAATCTCTTTGGCTACTCTGCATAAAAAGATTTAAAAAGTTTTTAATGTCTTATGATGTCGCAATTGCTGAACGAAGCTCGAACCTTTTTTGAACGAAAAATGCTCGATTAG
>JBAXTU010000023.1:0-12437 GCA_037130015.1 bacterium
GATTTGGAGCTGGAGGTCTGTGTTCAATTGGAATCCCCCCATGCCCGAGGGGGGGACGAGCGGAGCGCAGAGGGGGTGGGAGCTGGTGACTATGATCAGTTGATTGATAAGTTTTGTCTGCTGGACGATGATCTCTTTCCGGCGTTTTATATTCTCTCTCTGGCGCACGATGTTCTTCCGAGGAATGTTGATTTTTTTCCCTATCTTGCCTGGCATGATCATTTCTTTCAGTTCTATATTCTTCGCGTGTGGCCTTCATTTTTAGACGATGTTTTTCATCAGGCTCATCAAATTCAGCTCGGCCCACAGTCTTGATTAAATTTTCGCTCAAATCCATACCACTCCAACGATTTATTTTTTCTTCCACTACATTGCGAGGCGTGGTATATCTTTCTCTAGAAACTTTAATAACTTTTTCTTCGTTGCCTGTTTTCATATCTTTAAAAAGCGGTGGCAAAGAATTGGCAGAAAAAGGATCTGAAGCAATACCATCTATCATGAGACGCAAATATACATTAAAGGCTGGCAAATTCACTAAATCCTCTTCAGTAAAAACTGGAGTGAATTCTCGTACCAATAACTCGGCATCGGCCGCACCCACACGGAAAGAAACGAGCGTGCCCACATTACCAAAAATAGCCGCGCTCACGGTTTCTGGCAACTGTTCAATATATTGATGAGCCATTACCAAATCCAAACGGTATTTTCTAGCTTCGGATAAAATATCAGCAAAACTGTCAGTGGCAAAATTTTGAAATTCATCAACATACAGAAAAAAATCTTTTCTTTCAGTTTCCGGAATATCCACACGGCTCATAGCCGCTAAATATAACTTGGTGACAATCATAGAGCCCAAAAGTTGCATAGTATCCTCACCAATTCTGCCTTTGGATAAATTTAAAATCAGAATTTTTTGATTATCCAAAATATCACGCATATCAATAGTTGATTTGACTTGACCCACAATATTACGAATCAAAAAATTTGACAAAAATTGTCCGACTTTATTTTGGATAGGCGAAATAACTTCTTGCAAAGTCCTGTCGTTCCATTTGGTATATTCATTAACCCAAAACGACTTGACCACTGGATCTTTGATTTTTTCCACCACTTTTTCACGGTATTCCTTGTCCACCAAAATACGCATAATGCCTAGTAGCGTACTACCTGGATAATCAAGTAAAGCCAAAACCGCATTACGCAAAATATATTCCAAACGCGGGCCCCAACTTTCGGCGAATTGTTTTTTAAACACGCCGACAATGCCGGAAGCTATAAGATGTTTTTCTTTTTCATTGACCGCTTCTAAAATATTAAAAGCGATGGGAAATTCACTGTCCGCCGGATTAAAATAGATAACATCATTAATGCGATTAGCCGGAATATAACTGAGCAGTTTTTCTGCCGTATCACCATGAGGATCAATGTAGCAACAACCTTCGCCTTTTAGCAAATCAGAAATAATCATGTTTTCCAAAAAAGTAGTTTTGCCCATGCCGGTTTTGCCAATCACATACATATGGCGACGACGATCGTCGCGCTTAATACCAAACCGCTTCTTCTGGTCGCGGAAGTTGGTTTCTCCAATGAGGGTGAGTTCTTGATTTAATAAATCTTTGTCCATATTTTATAGTGTTGGTAAATTTGATGGTGGAGCTGGTTTTTTTATAACTCCATCTTTTCTAGTTTCAATTTCAACTTTTGGTTCTATTGGTTCTTCTATTATTTCTTTTCTATTTTGTTTTTCTTTTTTAGGAGTTTTGGTTGGCTTGCCTGCTTTTGGCTCAGGCGCTTTTGGCGCCATGCTGGCCGGATTATTATATTCATAAGGCAAACGAGTTGGCGGTACGGCACGCTTGGCCACAATTGTTTCAACAGAAGGAGCTTTGACAGTTTCCACTGGGAAATGCCACAAGGAAGCTAACTCCTCAGGACAAAGAAATTGATTACCAACCAACTCACCATAATAATTACTGCGTTTAATATAAAGCTGTAAAATATTATTTTGTTTTAAAGCCGTGCGATAATTAGTAAAATAATAATCAGCTGAGGTTTTGGAAACACCAGCACCAGGTTTTAGGCCATTACAATCAATTGTATTGAATTGCTGAAAAGCGCCCATGACTGCTGCCACACCCTTGCCCTTATTAAAAACAGGTTTTTGCGCCAAATAAATAAAACGAATTTTAGTGCGTAAGGGATGCTTGGAAAGTTTCCGTTGCACTTTTTCAAACACATTACGTTCACCCGGAGACAAACTCATCATCTTGAACTGATCTTTTTCATCTTTCTTGACCTCACCCAAACTTGTTTCAAAAACAGCTTCAGCCAATGTTGTTAGTCCACTATTAATCCAAGAAAGTGGTTTAAGTAGCGTATCCCACATGGTTTCTGGCGGAACAAACTTTTCACCGCGCAATTCTTTAACAATTTTTTTAGCACCATCACCCCAGCTAGGCTTGCCAGGCGTGGCAATATATTGCAACCAAACTTGTTCGCCAGGACCCATGCGACCCAAAATTTCCAAAAAGCTGGCGATAGGATCTATTAGATTACCACTTAATGTATGTTCAAAATCAATATAAGTTTTTATTGGATAAGAATAATCCTTGGTAAGCATCATTTCTGATCCCCACAAATCATATTCTGGATTGGGAAATCTAACATCTTTATAGGGTGAGGCATAATCCTCTACTTCGGTTATTTCCGCTTCAGGATACTGGGAATAAATTGAGGATTCAATTAAATCTCGCATATGCTTGGGTGTACGCACCAAAAATTGTACATAACCCTCCAAACTCACGAGTTCAAAAGAAAAACTTTCCGGAATTTTACCTTTCCAATAATTATCAATCAAATTTCCGCTAGTATAAGCTCCAGCCAAAGCGGAAAAAATATTTTCTACAGCCTTAGGCGTTTGTTCATTTAATTTTGGAATATCAATAGCGAGCAAAATCCATTTCCATTTGCCATAAAATTGACCTTGGCGACCATCCAACCAAATATCCCAGTATAAACCCCTGGCAAACATAATCACCATCGCGATCCAGCCACCGCCCATAAACATTTGATAGGCCATGGTGAATGAATCCTGATTGGAAAAAGTATTGAATGCCTGCCACAAGGCAGAAAAATCATTATTGAATAATATAGTCATAACATTAATTTAATTATAACATAAAAGGTTCTAAACGAACAAACCCCCGAACTAGTCGGGGGATAAATTAATTCTTAATTTTGTTCTTAGATAGAGTCACCTTCCGAGAGTGAATATTTATTGTTTATTTTTTTAATTTTAGAATTGTTCATTAGTGACAAATAAATTGTAGAACGTTTGACTTGGCGCTTGGCCAAAACTTTTTCAATCACCTGTTCTTTGGTTAGTGATCCATTTTCTTTCAAAATTTCTTCAACCACTTCAGCGACATTGCCCGGACGATAGCCCCAATCTTTCAAAGCATAAATGCCACGACCGACCAAAACATAATTTTCATCAAGAATTAATTCGTTGTGCACGGTTGGCGCATAAGCAATTTTTTCATCAAACTTGGCTTCATTAATGGCTGTAGCGATTTCTGTAAAATGAAGTGGTTTGCCAGATTGTTTCAAAACAATAAAAATTTTATCATTGATTTTTTTTGGCTGGACACTGCCCCAAGACATCAAACCCCATTCTTCAAACAAGTTTTGTTTTAAGCGACGGGAGGCGCGCAAATAGCTTTCCAAAATCTTATCAATATCTTCTTCGGTGGCTTCTAAAAAACTAGTAGCTTCTAAAAAGCGATCTTTGTTGATTTTATAATATTCTGATTCTTTTAATTGACTCAAGAGTTCATCAAGCTTGATTGGTTTACCATTTTCTTCAACAACTTTGACCATTTCAGAAATGACTTCTTTTAGGGCAACAATATCAGTATTGGACAATCCCCACAAATGATTAAAATCTTTGTCTTGTCGCACTTTGGAGACATTGTCAGAAAAAATATGTTCTGCCAAAAATAATAAAGCATTGGCCACATCTTCTTGGGCTTCTAAATAATTTAAAATATTTTCTAAAAAGAAACTTTCTTCCATAATACCGCCATATTGCTCCAAAAGTCCGGCCACAACTCTTTCAGCTTCGGTAATTTTTTCTTTGACTTCTTCCAGTTCTTTTAATTTTCTAATGCTCAAATTTTCAATTTGACGCACGCGTTCTCTGGTAATGCCATAATGCTGACCAATTTCTTCCAAAGTCTCTTTGGAGGCATTTTCTAAGCCAAAACGGCGCTTTAAAACATCTCTTTCTTTGTCATTTAAACGGGAAAACAAAGTACGCAAAGTCTCAGACGGGTTGAAACCAGCTAAACTATCTCTAAATTGATTTTTTCTCACTTGATCCAGTATAGACATATTATTATAAGGAAATCATGACTATTAATATAGCCAAAATTAGCCAAAATGTTATAGATTTATTCAATATGGCTTTATTATATCAAAAATAATGTCTTTTGTCAAATAAAAAATCATCCACCTCAATGATGGATGACATTTTGGCCAAATAAGGGCTATTTTCCAGCTTTTAATTTCTTGTCCAAGTTGTGCCAAGAAACGATGAGTGGGCTGGCTACAAAAATAGAAGAATAAGTACCAATGGTGATACCAAAAATCAAAGCTAGAGCAAAATTGGCAATACTTCGGCCACCAAATAGATACAGGGCAGTCAAAACCAACAAGGTGGTGAGAGAGGTATTAATAGAGCGAGCAATGGTCTGATTAACACTATCATTGACCACTTCTTCAAAACTGCCACTATAATGCTTGGAAAGATTTTCACGGGTGCGATCAAAAACTACAATTGTGTCATGCACGGAAAAACCAAGAATAGTCAACATGGCCGAGATGAACATACTGTCTATTTCCACATTAAAAAAATGTCCCAGCACTGCAAAAAATCCAGCGGTAATAATCAAATCATGAAGCAAAGCCACCACAGCTGAAACACCATATTTCCAAGAAACCACAGGGCGAGAAACTTTGCGGAAAGTATAAGCTATATAAAGAATAATAGCGATTGAAGCGAGTGCAATGGCATTTCTAGCACTGACTCCTAATTCCTTTCCAATAACAGGACCAACGGTTTCAAAGCTTTGTTCTTGCACAGCCGAAGCCTGAGCTTTGGCTTTGGTTGTGGTGCCATTAGCTGTGACGTCAACAGTTGTCTCATAAGAAAATTTCTTGCTCAGCGCAGACAAAATCTTTTGATGAGTATCTTCATCAACTGTTTTGAATCTAAAAAGCATTTCACTGTCCCCTGCTGGTTGAGCGCTAATATCACCTATATTCAAATCCTTAAGCGTGGCCACGGCCGTATCTGATGTTGGTCTTTGGATATTTGTAAATTTGACTTGCAACAAACTGCCACCAGTAAAATCAATGCCAGGTTTAAGTCCCCAAATAGCCAAAGAACCAGCGCCAATTACAAACATGGCAAAGGAGACGATATAAAAATATTTTCTATTTTGGATAAGTCTTAATTTCATAAAATTATTGTTGTTTGGGCTTGGCGCCATACAAGAAAAGATTTTGCAACCATTTCCATTTGACTACCAGTTTCAAAAATTGACGGGTAATAGTGATGGCGGAAAATAAAGAAACCAAAATACCAATAGCCAGTGTAAGCGCAAAACCTTTGATAATACTAGTGCCAAAATAAAATAAAATTGTACAAGTGATAAGCGATGACACATTGGAGTCGCGAATAGACGTCCAAGCGCGATGAAAACCTTCATTGACCGCGTATGGCAAATCACGACCGGCGCGAATTTCTTCTTTTAATCTTTCAAAAATAAGCACATTAGCATCAACAGCCATACCAATAGATAGAATAAAACCGGCAATGCCAGCCAAAGTCAAAGTGACAGGAATTAATTTAAACAAGGCCAAAGCCACGACAGTATAAATAAGCAAAGCTTTAACAGACAAAAGTCCTGGCAAACGATAATACAAAATCATAAATATGGCCACCAGCAATAAACCATACAATCCAGCCCATAAACTTCTTTGCACAGACTCGCTACCTAGCGAAGCGCCAACAGTGGTTTGAGAAATCAAATGAATTGGCACAGGTAAGGCGCCTTCATTAAGGCGTTGAACTAACGTTTTAGCTTCAGTCAAAGAATAATTACCAGAAATAACTGCTTGTCCATTTAAAATTGGTTCATTAACACGTGGGGTTTGCTCAATCTTGCCATCCAAAAAGATAGCCACTGGTTTGCCTACATTACGCTTGGTAATCTCAGCAAACAAATTAGCCCCCTCTTGATTAAAAGACAAATCAACAACTGGAGAACCTGTGTTAGGATCAAAATTAACTTTAGCTTTATCTAATTGTTGGCCAGTCAATTTGGTATCCAACCATTTTATCTGATCTTCAGCAGTCGTGCCAAAAGGCGTGGATGTGACAGCCTGAGACGCGGCCAGCGAGGCTGGATCAGCTTCTTTAAATTCTAATAATGGCATTTCGCCGATTTTTTTGATAGCGGAATTAACATCATAGACGCCAGCCAGTTCCACAATCACGCGCCAATTTTCACCGACTTGTTCTGTTTGGATTAATGGTTCTGAAACACCCAAAGCATTGACTCTGCGCTCAATCATATCTCTGACACCATTAATAGAGTCAGCGCGACTGGCAACATCAATACTGGATACGTCAGCTTGATAAACCAAATGAGCTCCACCTTGCAAATCAAGTCCAAGTCTGAAAGGTATGCCGTAGGTATTCAAATCAATTTGCCTAATATTCTTCCATTTGATTGTTTGACTGCCATCAAGCGGACTTTTTTCTAAAGTTGGCCAAATAGCCAAATTATTAACAACAGGAATAGCGGATAAACCATTATCCAAGCCACTGGCCGCCACATTTTTAAATCCTTGTAAATCAATAAAAGAGGCCACTAAAAACAAAATTACAATACCAAAAATAGCCCATTTTAATCGGCTACGTGAATTTTTAGCAAATATTTTTTTAAAATAACCGTCAGCCATCTTGTTGTTGGTTGAGTTAAGGATTATTTAGTAAAACTGAACGATTATTACTTTATCAAATAAACAAAAAAATGGCAAGAGGGATAACTATTAATAACTTGGCTTTTAAAAAAGCGGGTTTTTGAACCCGCTTTTTTTGTAAAAATATATTTTTTAAACCGCCAAGGCCATTTCCACCAAACGATTGGAATAACCCCATTCATTATCATACCAAGCCAAGACCTTGACTAAATTGCCACCAACAACCTTGGTGTAAGCCAAATCAGCAATCGTGGAATAAGTAGTACCGACAATGTCGGAAGAAACCGGTTCATCATCCGGACCAGTGACACCTAAAATATTTTTGTATAATGGCAATTTACTGGCCGCCACCAAAGCCTGATTAACTTCTTCAACTGTGACATCTTTTTTGAGCACGGCAGTAATATCGGAAAGCGAACCACACAAAACCGGCACACGCACTGCTATGCCATCAAATTTTCCTTTGAGCTCAGGAATCACCAGCGCCGTGGCTTTGGCCGCACCAGTCGTGGAAGGCGCCATATTAATAGCGCCAGCACGTCCGCGTCGCAAATCCTTGGGATCAGGGCCATCCACGAGTTTTTGCGTGGCTGTATAAGCATGAATAGTGGTCATGAGCGCTTTGTCCACACCAAATTTGCTTTCCAAAACCTGAATAACAGGCGCAATACAGTTGGTAGTGCAAGAGGCATTGGAAACAATTTTGGCTTTGCCCAAATTCTTTTTGGTGTATTCAGTTCCAAAAACCAAGGTCGTGGTTTCGGCGTCTTTGGCCGGAGCTGACAATACAACTTTTTTAGCGCCGGCTTTGAGGTGCATTTCCAAATCAGCTTGTTTGTCAAAAAATCCCGTGCATTCCAAAACCACATCCACGCCCATTTTTTTCCAAGGTAATTTTGATGGATCTTTTTCGGCCAAGACCGGATATTTTTTGCCATCCACAATCAGGCCTTTGTCATCATAGCTAATACTTTTGCCATAATTTCCATAAACCGTGTCGTGTTTCAATAGATAAGCCAAAGTTTTGGCGTCGGTCAAGTCATTGATGGCCACGACTTGCAGATTTTTTTTGGTGAGGGCGATTTTGAAAGCGGCTCGGCCAATGCGACCAAAACCATTGATAGCGATTTTTTTCATAAAATATTTTTTTTAGATTATTAAAAGATTTAACGTTACGTAGCATGTTACGTAACAATGGATTCATTATAGCAAATTTTTAAAGAATAAAAAAATCCGACCACTTTGGCCGGATTTTAAAATTAAAATTTATTTTCCATCAGCCTTATCAACAATGGGAATTTCCACAATCACTTTTTTGGCACCGTCTTTTTCAGGATCAAGCAAGACATCCACGCTTTTTTTGAGCACATGCCAACCAATAATTTCTCCCCTACCATGCTTGGTTTTTACTCGTGTGCCTTTGGCTGGCAATTTTTTAATCATGTCTTCATACATTTCTTCTTCATAAGCCAGACAGCACTTGAGGCGACCGCACACGCCAGACAATCTCTCAGCGCCACGATGCTCAACTTGCTGGTGCTCTGCATATTCCGAAGACACATTACCGAGCTTTTTCAAATGACCACGGCAACACACACCCTTGCCACATGAGCCGACATCGGCCACGAGTTTGGCTTCGTCACGCACACCCAATTGATGTAGACGAATTGAACGTTGAAAATGACGGCTCAAATCTTTGACCGCATTTCTAAAATCAACCCGGCCATCAGCAATAAAAGCAAAAATTAATCGCCTGTCATCATATGAAAAATAGCAATCAATTAACTTCATTTCCAAACCGTATTTTTTCAAAACCTGCCGGCAATCGCGAATAGCGTCTTTTTTCTTCTTGGCGGAATTGTTGGCGGAGACGACTTTCAAATCCTCTGGTGAAGCCAAAGAATCAATGGGACGAATTTCGCCATATTCTTTGAGTTGGTCAGGCGTCAATTCTTGAAATTCAATCAGCTTGCCCAGTTCTTGTCCAAATTCTGTGGTCACCATCACCAAATCGCCAACTTTAAAATCCACGCCTTGAGGATCAAAAGCATAATATTTATCCCACGAATTGAATTGAACGAGAGCAACACGCATTTAATTAAATTTGAAATTTTTTAAATTCTAAAATCTGAGCCGTGCCAATAATGTCTTTGATTTTTTTACTATCATCTTTTATATACACCTGATTCAACAGACAATTTTCTTCATAAAATTTGGCGAGCTTGCCGTCAATGATTTTATCCCAAATAGCTTCTGGCTTATTTTCTTTTTTGAGTAATTCGCGATAAATTTCTTTTTCTTTATCCAAAATTTCAGCAGGCACGTCTTCGGGTTTTAAATATTTTGGCGACATGGCCGCGGCTTGCATGGCCACTTCGTTGGCAACAACTTCATCACCGCCATCCAACACCACAATGGCTGCCACTTTTTTATTTGAATGAATATAGCGTCCAAGCCTGGCGCCAGAAAAAATTGCGACATCAGCTAATTGGATATTCTCCCCTATTTTCAAAACTAAATCTTTGACTTTAGTGTCAGCTGAAGTTTTAAAAGCTTCCACATCACCACCAGCTAAAAGTTCGCTGGCAAAATCAGAAGCGGTTTTTTGAAAATCTTCACCGCGGGACACAAAATCTGTTTCGCAAACCAAAACAATAGTCGCGCATTTTTGGCTGTCGCCAGTAAAAGCGATCACGCCTTCTTTGACACTGCGTTCTGCTTTATTAGCGGCTTTGATTTCGCCTTTTTTGCGAAGCCCTTCCACGGCCAAATTAATATCACCACCAGCTTCTTCCAAAGCTTTTTTACAATCACCAATACCGGCTCCGGTCTTGTCGCGAAGCGCGGAAATTGTTTGAAGATCAATAGGCATAATTAAAAAATTATTTTTTAAGATGTTCTAAAGTTTTTTTAACAACAAGAATTAAGCCTTGGCTACTTCTTGTTTGCTTTTGCCGTCATTAATTGCATCGGCAATAACAGAGGTGATGAGTTCAATGGATTTGACCGCATCATCATTAGCAGGTATAGGATAATCTAAATGATCGGGATTAATATTGGTATCGCAAAAACCAACAATCGGCACTTTTTTATTTTTGGCTTCGGCAATAGCGGTTTTTTCTTTTTTGGCATCAAGCACAAAAATAGCATCTGGAATTTTTCGCATGTCAGTGAGACCGCCAACTGATTTTTCTAATTTTTCAATTTCTTTGCCGAATTGTGATTGTTCTTTTTTGGTATATTTGGCAAGAGCTCCGGTTTCTTGCTTTTCTTTGAGCTCTTTATATTTTTTAATTAATTTGCTCACATGATTGAAATTGGTGAACATGCCACCAATCCAGCGTTCGGTAATATAAGGCATGCCTGTTTCTAGAGCATACTTTTTGATAATTTTTTGACCTTGCTTCTTGGTGCCCACAAATAAAATCACACCGCCTTTTTGGGCGACACCACGCAAGAAATCACTGGCTTCTTGCAGTTTGTCTAGGGTTTGTTCCAAGTCAATAATATGCACACCACCACGTTCAATGAAAATAAAATCTTTCATCTTGGGGTGCCATCTGCGTCCTTGGTGTCCGAAGTGTACTCCTGATTGGAGCAACTCCAAAATTGTTGGTTTGTTCATAAATTGTTTTCCTTTCTGCCTCTACTTCTTAGATCCTGCAAAATTGCGGGACAAGGAAAAATTTGCTGATACAGATCGGCTTTTGACTTGCCAATTCATATCAGTAGAAGAAGTATGAGGATTTTTACTTAATTATTAAATTTCTTAATACCGATACTTTAACAGAATCAGAAAAAAAAGTCAAACAAGAAAAAACCCGGATTTTTAACATTAAAATCCGGGTTATGAATGAGAGATTCAGACTTATGACACTGATTTAGCCTCCTTAAAAAGACGAAAATAAGTGAATACCAGCCAGGCACCGCCAATAAGCACTGTCATTCCCAAAATCTGCAGACAAACTGGCAATGACCAAACGGCTAGCAATCCGCCAAAAGCCAAAAGAGCGATCAGTTGCGCCAGCTCTGAAACTGCCGATTTGACCGACAAAACCGTGGCGCGATTTTCTGAATCCAAATACTGATTCAAAAAATCAGTCATGAACGGATCAAAATAACCTCTGACAAAATTTTGGGTAATAACTAGCCAAGCCGCCCAAGGCGCTACAGCCGTGCCCATAATCAAAATCGGAACAAACAGACAGGCTAAAATAACAATTATACTGCCTACATCGCCCAAACGATCATGGATTTTTTGAGTTGAATAACTGCTGACAGCCGCCACCAAATTCAGGGCGCAAAAGATGTAGCCGAATTTGGTCAGTGACAAACCCACCAATTGAAAATATGGATTATAACTAAAAAACCATAATTTTCCAGCCACGCTCACCAGCACAATAAAACCAATGGCCCATTTCACTTTTTTGTGATTGGCCACAAACAGCACACTGGCTTTCATCAACGAAAAATGTCCGGAGCTGTTGTATTTTTTATTACCCGCATATGGCGGTTCAGTCAAAAAAAACAACAACAGAAAATTAATAGCTAACGGGGGCAGACAAAGATACAAAGGCCAACGGATATTTATTTCCGAAACCCAGCCACAGACTAACGCGCACACAGCTACTAGCACAAAACGATAGCCAGACATTTTGCCCAGCAGATTACGATGCTCTGATTCGCGTCCAAGGAATCGCAAACTGTCATACAGCAAAGCTGAATCCGCTCCGGACAAAAAAGTATAACCGGCAAAAGCCACGATATTAGCCAGCCACATTTCCCATTTAGTTGTGGCACATGAAAACATCAACATCATCAGAATCAACAAACCAGAACCGATCATCATGGTTTTTTTACGACCAATCAAATCAGCCAAAGCGCCAGTGGGCACTTGCAGAAGAATGGCGGTCACAATACAAGCCGACTCCATCAAATACACCTCTGACAAACTCATCTTTGATGCCATTTGGATAAAAATAATAAGTACTGGTCCCCAAAACAAGGGTTCCTTGAGCATCCAAAATATGGCATACAAACGAACATTGCGCAGTGCTTTTTCCTTATTCATGATAGTACCTCTCTTTCTTTTGTTGTTAAAGAACGACTTTCAAAAAACTCTCTGGCAAACAACAGGTTTGGCAGTTGGCGTTTTGACAGACAGACAAATAAAAATCTCGGCTGTCTGGCCGAGAGAGTATTTGAGAAGGTGTTTTTTTAAATAGAGATTATGAGATTATTAATTTAAACACTCTCTGGGCCAAACCACGAGAAAAGACGCCGGAAGCGTCGTAATTGACGCAATCGGTCATGATTGGGTAATTAAAGTGTTTAAATTGTTGATTCATATTATTAGATTATGTTTTCATTATACCACAATATAAGGA
>JBAXTU010000024.1:0-11855 GCA_037130015.1 bacterium
AATAACATTCTATACTAATAAGAATCTTGAAAATGTTGCTTCTAACAAAAAAGGAGGAAACTCAACATGAGAACACTAGTTCTTTTTACAATTGGTTTGTTTGTTGTCATACCAGCTTTTGCTGGTGGACTCAATCCAGTAGCTCGTGGTCCGCACATCGCTTTTGACGATGATGCTGATATTATTGGCAATAACCCGGCCGTACTGATTACTTACAAAAGCTATATTGGTCTTGGAAGTAAGCTGGTCAAACCAGAATTTACCTACAAATCTGGTGGCATAACTAAGCATTCAGACCCCAATAAGCTATATATAATGCCATTAATCTCTTTTACAAAAAAGATCAATGACGATATGGTTATTGGAATTGGAGTTCATTCTCCTTATGGGCTTGGCTCTAAATTCAACAATAATCCTCAGCAACTTGGATATGACACGGAAACTGAATTAAGTCTGACCAATTTGACCATTGGAGCAGGGATAAAACTGACAGAAAAATTATCTGCTGGACTATATGTCAATGGTGGTTATGCTCGTTTCAAATATATAGCCCCATTTGATATAAATAGTGTTCCCCTGCCAATATCAACCAAAAGTAACGGCGACGGTTTTGGCGCCAGTGTCAGTTTGGGTACACTTTACAAACTAACTGACAAGTTAAGCTGGGGTGTGCTTTACACCACAAAATGTGACGCCCCACTACATGGGCACACAGTCATTAGCATTGGGCCACTGCAAATACGAGATGCCTTTTCCAGTGAATTCAAATTTCCCGACAGATTGGGAACTGGAATTTCATGGCAGATAAATGATAAATGGCGTCTTGGTTTAGACGTCAACTATTTTTGGTATTCCGTAGACAAAAAAATGTCGCTCAAGTTCCGTAAAATACCAATGACTAAGACAAATATTCTGGCCTGGGATGATGTTTATAGCATTCATACGGAATTGTGGCATCGTCTTAACAAGACTACTAGCATCACATTTGGAGTTGACTATATGACTGCAGCTATTACCAAAACAGTCAGTACTTTAATGCCTGATGGCACTGGTTGGGATGTGACCGCCAAAATTCGCAAAGATCTTGGCAAAGTGGTCATAGATGGCCAACTAATTTACGCTTGGGGCAACCAAGAGTCCAATCGTTTATGCCAAACAGAAAAATACCGAGCTGATGTTTATGTTGCAAAACTTGGAATCAGTTGGTAATCAAATATAAAAAGCCGATCGTGCAAACTGCATGACCGGCCTATTTTTTTACTATTTAGCTTTAGGCGACATTTTTATCCGCTCATTGGGCGGAAGTTTTTGCCCACAATAGCAACAGAAACTGGTATGTATTGTGGTCATACCGCATTTAATGCCTGGGCACTTAATCGTTCCTGGCAGTGGTGCTCCACATTCCCAGCAAAACTTTTTATTGACCACTTCCGTGTGACACCGTTCACAGACAATAGTCCTGCCAATACTTTTTTTCTTCTTGCCATGATTAGGCATAATAAAAATCCTCCTTTAAGCTAATAGCCAACGGTTTAGGTTTAAATGATCAACTTTTAAACAAAAAAAACACGGGACTAGGATATCTGGCTAAGATAAACGACTCCATGTTTTAGTATTAGGCCAAATAACACGTCACCGTGTTGCGTTTTACCGCGGGGTTGAAATTCAACCACAAGTAGTTTTACCATCTAGGATGGTACTTTTGTAAAAACAAACACGGGACAATCTATCTGGCTAGGATAGCGACGCACATGTTTTACTATCAAGCCAGACAACACATCACTGTGTTGCACGTTTTTACCGCGGGGTATTTTTACTTCACCAAAGAACTGTCCTCCTGCTATTAGTGTAGTAAATTTTATATCACTTGTCAAGAGCTATTTCTATAGTAAATAAAACATTCAAAAAATAAACAAAATAAATAGAGATGATTGCCTCTTCGGTGACAATCATCTCTTTGGGACACAAATCCTTATAAAGGACTTTTCGTAGGTGAAGAAAGGGCGCGTAGCCGTCGGAAAACGGCGCTTACCGAGGACTCTTAGGAAGCTGCCTTGGCTAGGATCTTACGCTTCTGCGTCAAGACGGGCCCCATGATACCATCGTACCAACAAGTGGCGGATCCCCGCAGTAATTACCATGACGGGACAATCCATTTGGCGACTCCATCAGTTCTTTGGTTATCCGATACCGCGGGCCGATGACATCATGCTTCGTGTCGTAATCTCGCAAAATAATCTCATGCTCTTTCACCTCCTTTCTGGTTGTGGGTAAAAAAAATACAAATTGCCAACTCACGCGTTAGCAATCCATGTGACTACTTTGCCTACCAGCCAGACAATAGTGCCGGCAATAGCGCCAACAACCAAATAATCACCCAGTCTCATATCTACCTGATGATTTTTGGCATGCCGATATGACAAATAACAACCAACAACAGCTCCGGCTATAAACGGATGATGTTTGACCCAGCCAATGGCTTTTTTTATTGCAGGATCTTTTGGTTGATCAGAACGAGCATTCTTAATAGCGTCATTACGACAATTGCCATAGCCATAGCCCCAAACACGGCCATCTTTTCTATCTCTCATTTCACATTTCCATTGTCCTGAATTTTCATCAGGAAAAACATATGGGTACGTCGCATGCGCCATAGCGCACCTCCTTTCACAATTTTAATGTTCAATTGGTTATGTTCAAAATAACTATACCATTAATCCCATCTTAATAAATATTGGTAAAAATGTCAATGCAAATTACTTAATAAATCCCCCGGCCTGCAAGCGCCACAACTTCTGATAAATCCCCTCTTTTTTAGAGGTGAGCATATCATGATCTCCCTGCTCCACCACCTCGCCTTTATCCACCACAATAATCCTATCCATTTGGCGAATCGTTGACAATCTATGCGCAATCACAATCACAGTTTTGTTTTTCATTAAATGATTGAGCGCATCTTGGATCAATTTTTCCGATTCTGAATCAAGGCTTGATGTGGCCTCGTCCAGCACCAAGATTGGCGCATTGCGCAAAATAGCGCGAGCAATGGCCACACGCTGGCGTTCACCACCAGACAGCTTGATGCCACGCTCTCCCACATAAGTGTCATAGCCCTCAGATGATTGAATAATAAATTCATGACAATGAGATGACTTGGCCGCCTCAATCACTTCTTCATCCGTGGCCTCTGGCCGTCCATAACGGATATTTTCTTTGAGTGTGCGATGAAACAAAATCGGGTCTTGAGGCACCAACGAAATATTATGCCATAAACTTTCTTGAGTCACTTTAGAAATATCCTGGCCATCAACTAAAATCTTACCACCATTAATATCATGCATTCTAAATAATAACTTAACAATCGTGGTTTTGCCAGAACCCGACGGACCAATTACAGCCAAACGTTCATGCGCCTTAACCGTTAAATTAAAATTATTAAAAATTTTCCTTTTCTTGTGATATAGAAAAGAGACATTTTCAAATTTAATCTCGCCCTTTTTAATTTTCAATTCTTTGGCATTTTTTATATCATTAATTTCATGAGGCGTGTTAAAAATCACGGTCATTTCCTCAGCATCTGATAAATTTTCATAAATCACTCTCAGCACGCGATTGAATGACCAAACCTTGTCCATGATATTAAAAATATAAGCCTGAATCAGCACAAAATCGCCGACCGTGATTTTGCCAGCTTGCCACAATTTTATAGCTGCATAAAAAACTATGATTTCCATGGCAATAGAAATAATGGCTTGCACGGCTTCGGAAATCGCTCCCAAGTCCCAAGCGAATCTGCGAATCCTGGCCAGCTTGTCAGTACTCTCGCCATATTTATCAAGCTCTCTTTGATAACCATTAAAAAGTTTAACATTGGAATTATTGGTAATAGTATCAGCTAAGATACCACTACTGGTACTCTCAGCTTCATTTCGCTGAATGTCGTATTTTAATTTGAATTTTATAAACAGCCAGCAAATAAAAATAAAAAATAATGACCAAACCAACAGTCCCACGCTCAGCCAAATATTAACACGCCACAAAACCGCAAACACCATCACCATGGTGACAGCAAAAGGAATAATATTAAAAATAATTTGATCAGCAATATTTTCAAAAGCGCGCACAAACCAATTGACACGTTTGACCAGCGTGCCCACAAAATTATTATTAAAATATGAAAAAGAATGCTTGTGCAAATAGGCAAAACATTTATTGGCCAATTCTGACAAAATTCGGCTTTCAAAATAATTGACCGCAAAAGAATTTATCCGCCAAAACAGCCAACGCATCACCAGCAAAATTGAGATTACAACCAAAATTTGAATCAAAATTGGCACCGCACTATCCCTGGACACACTAGCCGGCCCAGCCAGAACATCAAATAATTTTTTAAAATAAATCGGAGAAATTGTATCTAAGACAGCGCCAAAAATTGAAGAAAACAAAATAATCAGCCCGACTATTTTGTGGACCTTAGTTGCTTGCCAGTAGTATGACAGAGTTTTTTTAGTATTGGATTTCATAATTTTTTGATTATAACACAAAAAGCAATCATAATCAAAATCGCCGGCTAGTAGCCGGCGATTTTTTTATCTAGAAATTTTTTCTACTCCGCAGTATTTTTGCAAAACTTTTGGTATTAGGATTGTGCCATCGGCTTGCTGATTGTTTTCTAAAATAGCAATGATAGCGCGTGGCATGGCAATGGCCGTACCATTTAACATATGCAAATAATCGGTCTTGCCTTCTTTTGATTTATATTTAATATTCAGTCCTCGTGATTGAAAATCAGTGCAATTGGAAGTGGAAGTAATTTCCGCCCAATCGCCGAGCTGATCTTCTTTGTTGGGTTTGCCAGGCATCCACGCTTCTAAGTCATAGGTACGAATGGCTGGAGTGCCCAAATCAGCCGTACAATGATCAATGACCCGATATGGAATATCAAGCCCGCTGAAAATTTCTTTTTCAATGGCCAAAATTTCCTGATGCGCAGTTTCGGAATTTTCCGGAGTGGTATATTGAAACATTTCTACCTTGGTAAATTGATGCACACGGAAAATGCCTTTGGAAAATTTGCTATAGGCGCCAGCTTCGGTGCGAAAACAATGAGAGACAGCCACATACTTTTTTGGCAAATATTCTTCACTCAAAACTTCATCCATGTGATAACCACCCATAGTTATTTCGGCAGTGCCAATAGCACACAAATCTGAATTTTCAATATTATAAACTTGAGTTGATTCACCACGAGGAGAAAAACCTAAACCTTCCAACACTTCACGCTTGGCCAAGTCTGGTGTGGAAAAAGGCGTAAAGCCATGACGGCCAGCCACTTCTAGCGCATATTGAATCAAGGCAAATTCAATTAACGCCAATTCATTTTTTAGATAATAAAATTTGGCGCCAGAAACTTTGGTGGCTCTATCAAAATCAATCAAATCCAATTTTTCCGCCAACTGAACATGATCAAGCGGTGTAAAATCCATTTTATGCGGTTGTTTGACGATTTCTAATACTGGATTATCATCTTCATTTTGACTATTAACCACTTCAGGATGAGTGAGATTTGGCACTTTGAGCCAAATTTCTCTGAGTTCAATTTCAATTGGATTAATAGAATCCTCCAAAGATTTTATTTCTTCGCCCACACTTTTCATGGCTTCAATAATTTCCGGCGTTGGTTTGGTCTTACTGGCAGTGTTTCTTTTAGCACGAAGCTCATCAATTTTAACCACCGCTTCCCTTCTCTGATTATCCAATTCTAACAATCTATCAATATCAACTTTGGCTAAACGATTGGCGCAATTTTCTTTAATTTTTTCCGGATTATCACGGATGATTTTGAGGTCTAACATACAATATTAGTTAAAAGTTATAAAGTAGAAAGTTTGTAAAGTTTGTAAAGTATAAAATATTTATTGTATCGGCGCTGTTGGCACTTGCTTTTGAAGTTCTTGCATCATAACTGTTTGATATTTCTGACCCAAATCATCACCGCATTTTGTTTCATCGCCTGTCACGGCTTTGCAAGCAAAAGTATAGCCCAATAAATAGCCGGCACCCAGATCTTTGTTGGTGACAATATTTTTGTCCAATTCACCTTGAGTTTTTCCAGCTTCCATACCAGACTTAATAGCTAATTTCATACTTTCACGATCAGCAACAGCACCCTGATAATTCATAATGGTCAAAATGTTTTCTACATTAGCATCGGAGGTGATGGCATTAATATTATTGGCATCTTGGGTCAATTGTTGAGCCGCGCCAACCTGTCCAGTGGTGTCAGCCACACGAGCCACAGTTTGAGTAGCGTTATTATTACAACCAGCGAGAGCAATCGTCAGTAAAGGCAAAATGATTAAAAGTTTTTTTGACATATTATTTTAATTTATTTAACAATAATCTCCACTGAATTCACTTTGACTGGTGTAACTGGCTGAGAAGGCTCGCCACTAGGACTGACTTGCACTGGGGAAGTGGCAATCTTATCCACCACATCCAAGCCTTTGGTGACATGACCAAAAATCACATAATTTTTCGGCAAGGCATAATCAGCGTGCATAATAAAAAATTGAGAGCCATTAGTGTTGGGACCGGCATTAGCCATAGCAATAGTGCCACGAGTATATTCGCCAGTGAAAGGCTCATCTGCAAATTGATAGCCAGGACCGCCAGTGCCATCACCTTTTGGATCACCACCTTGAATCATAAAACCTTTAATCACGCGATGAAAAATCGTGTTATCATAAAAATTTTTATTAGCCAATGACACAAAATTATTCACAGTGATTGGCGTGGTTTTGGCGTCCAGAGCAATTGTAATATCGCCATCAGCAGTGTGCATAATAGCAGTGTAAGTTTTGTTTTTATCAATGGTTAATTCTGGCATAGTTGGGGTTTGGTTATTTGTTGATTGATCGCGTCGGCCAGTTGTTAAGTTGGCCTGCTCTATGGTTGATGAAGATAATGTGGCAGTTCCGTCATCAGCGGGATTCAGGTCGCCAACAGAAGTATCGTCAGCCGGATTAGTTTCAATCACTCCGGCTGTACCGCCAGAAACTGACTTTTTTGTACACCACTTTGATAAACTCCCATTATCACTAATACACTCGTAGCCAGTTGGACACTCTGAGGAATTAAAACACTGGCCTTGATTTGGAATTTTATAGATGTTTCCACTACTGACTGAATCTGATTGACTATTGCAACCAGCGAGAACAATCGCCAGCAAAGGCAAAATGATTAAAAGTTTTTTTGACATGGTATTTTTAATTAGGAATAATTAATCTCTTTAACTTTTAGGAAATTCATCAGGATCAATAGCATCTTTCTTTTTTACCTGTTTTTTCTTATTTGAATTTTCCATTTTTATTATAATTAAAATTATAGGTATAGAAAAAAATAAAACAACAGCTAACAATATTGGATTCATAAAAAAATATTTGAGTGGATTTTCTAAAATGTCAAGTGACATTGCGATTATCATAACACATGAAGCCAAAACTGATGACAATGAAAAATCATTCATATTTTTATTCTTTATCTCTCGGTCGAAGTAATGGAAACAACACCACATCTCTTAAATTATTTTGGCCGGTCAAAATCGCAATAGTTCGATCAATGCCCATGCCCCAGCCAGAGATTGGTGGCGCGCCATGTTCTAAAGCAGTAATAAACTCATCATCACCTTCCGTAATCTCTCCCTCGCCTTTTTCTTTGGCAACTTTTTGTTCATCAAATCTTTCTTTTTGATCAATAGGATCAACTAATTCTGAATAGGCCTTTAATATTTCCCAGCCATTAATTAATACCTGAAACTGATCAACAATATTAGGATTGGCGTCATTTAGACGCGCCAAAGGTTGCATATATTTCGGATAATTATAAAGAACAACCGGTCCGACAATTTTCGGCCGACTGACTTTTTTATATAAATTATCCACTAAGCCTGCTAAACTCATCTCATCCATACCATCAAATTCAATTTTCTTTTTCTTGATATCTTTTAGCAATTCTTTGGCGTCAGAATATTTTATTGGATCTAGTCCGGTGTCTTTTTTTATCATCTCAATAAAATCAACTCTCTGCCAAGGCGTCGTAAAATCAACCTTCTGTTTTTTACCTTCACGATCTTCTACTTCAATATCCTTATCCAATTTTAAACGATCAAAAATATAATCAAACAATCTCTCGGTAAACTTGATATTATCTTCAAAATTCCAATAAGCGCAATAATGCTCTAAGTGAGTATGTTCTGGTAAATGCGACGGGTCAACACCTTCATTTCTAAAAGCCTTGCCCAGCTCAAAAATCTTTTCCATACCGCCAACAATCAATTCTTTGAGTGGCAACTCATGAGAAATACGCAACACTAAATCAATATCCAAGGCATTGTTGTGTGTTTTATATGGAGTGGCTGTCGCACCAGTAGCAGAATGCAAAAATGATGGTGTCTCCACTTCCATAAACTTTTCTTGCCAATAGAATTCGCGAATAGCGCGAATAAAATCGGAACGGAATTGAAAAGTTTTTTTGGATTCTTCATTCATAATCAAATCCAAATACCTCTGACGATAAATTGTGTCAGTATCTTTGAGGCCATGGAATTTGTCCGGCAGTGGCAACAAGGCCTTACCCAAGAATTCATAATTTTTAACCAAAACCGAGGTCTCCCCTGCTTTGGTGGTGAAAATTTCACCTTCCACACCGATAAAATCACCAATGTCAAAATTTTCCACAAACCATTGGAATTTTTCTTCGCCGATTTCATTAATATTCAAAACTATTTGGCACTTGCCCGACCAATCAGACAGATGGCAAAAAGCAATTTTGCCCATGGCGCGACGAGTCATGATGCGCCCAGCGGTCATAACACTAGTCCCCTCTTGGGCTAATTTGGCCTCGGCCAGCGTCTGTTGTTTATCAAACTTTTCAGGATAAGGATTGATACCTGCAGATTTGATTTGTTCCAAGCGTTTGAGGCGCATGGTTTTCTCGTCTAATTCGTTGGTTTCTGACATAAAATAAAAATTATTAGGATATCTATATTTTACAAAAAATGGCCAAAAAAAACAAGCCGTTCATAAAGACACGGCTTGAGGTGGTGATTTGACGCCTCAACTTTAGTTAATACAGGACACCTTTAGTCAAATCACCAAAGAACAAAATAAATGCCTTGCCAAGCGAATCATAGCGATCACATTTTATGGATAGGCAAAGCATTTGAAAAACTGAATAAGAGTTTGGCAACGACCTTCTAGTAAGAACATCCAAAGTATAGCCAAACTCTTGGAAAGAACAAATTAAGTGGAGAGCGACCCGCTTACCTTTAGCCATATTAATAATGGCAGTTCTTCGCTAGACACTCTCCAAAAAAATTAACCGAGAACATTGCATTCCTAGTTTTAAAACCAGCAATAACAAGTATTATTTTAGTTCTCGGTAAAAAAACAAAACTCATGCGACTTTTTTTTCAACTTCAGCTAACAATTCAATGGCCTTGGTCCATTCACCATACAACCACTCACAGAAACGACCCAGTGCATGCCAACGAGCCTTGTTGTGAATATGCCCATTAGTGTACATTTTAACCGATTTGATTTTTTCCAGATTTTTTGGATCAGGACGGTTTTCTATAACTTCATCCGGATATTTAGCGCGCAGACGAGTCTTTTCTTCCATGAACACTCGACCCCAAGTTGAATTGGGACGCCGATTCATTTGATCAGCAAACAAAAAAAGTGCCTGCCTAATCTCTGGACGATAACGCATGGCCGAATCGCGACGCTTGCGCTGAAAGTGGCCAGTAGCATCGGGAGCCACACCGCAATATTGTTTAAATGAAGCCACACTCTCAAAACGAAGAATGTTGCCAATAAAAGCAATGAGCGGAGCAGCAATACGTATGCCAAAACCTTCAATATCATCAAACACGGCCACAAATAATGGATGTGCTGACACTTCTTTGGACAGCTCACGATTACGACTTTCTTCTTCGGCTATGAGCGACTGCAAAATTTTGTCATTGGCCTTTTCAGCATCAAACATATCTTCCACCGCACCTTCAGGATACTTACCTTCTGTGTTTAGGAATATTTTTCCAACTAACCGTTGACACAAACGTTGTTCGCATTCAATTCGCGCTTTCATGGAATCCATACGCTGATCAAAAAGTTCGCGTATGCGGATTAGTGATAGCTCGGCTGGCGTGGCTTCTTGGAATAACTCAGAATTTTCTAAATATATTCGCACCAGCAATTCATGGTCATGACTTTTGTCGTCATTAACTCTATTTGCTTTGAGGTGTTTTGGCGCTAGACGATAAACCTCGGCACCAATATCTTGACCATGACGTGCGAGCGCATAAGCAAACCGATCACCACTACCACCAAGACACATAACCACAGTGTCACCAGCATGCAGACCATCAAAAGCGATTGGCACCTTATCAGCCACATAAGTCAACTTGCCATCTTTTTTGATAAACTGCGGGTTGACTATCCGTTCATTGCCTTGAATATCGGCGACGGCGTCAAAATCCGCTTCGTCCGTCACTTTCTTCCACTTGATTTGGTGTGGTTTAAACTTGGACAGATTATCGGTCGGAACGACTTTCCTAAACTTAATAGGAAAACGTCCCAACAAAAAATCCAACTCGTCAGTTTCTGTTTCTAGTGAATGGCAAACTTTTTTCTCCGCCATTACGCACAACATGGTTGGATGAGACTCTTGTTCGGCTGTCTGCTTGACCCTGTGAACAATTCCTATCACTCTCTTTGTTTCCATTTTTTTCTCCTTTTTCTGTTTAGTCCAGAAGGACATTGTTGAAAATAGGTTTTGCCAACATTTATACCCTAGCTTTGCAATGCAAAAATAGTCGGCAAAACCAAAAAAACTTTTTGCCAAAAGACACATCGCGAACAGACTATTCAGCATTTCTATAGTCCTTTGGCAAAAACCCAAATTGTCAAAATACGAGATTACTTTTTGGACATCTCTTATCTAGTTATGCACAAACGTGCCCTAGTCCGCCAAGCAATCCCAAATATTAACATGAATTAATATTTTTGTCAAGCCTAATTTTGGCATCAAAAAAAACGCCATATTTTGGCGTTTTTTGTGTCTAAATCAACCTAAAAGCCAAACATTATAGCCAATCCCAGTATTGCATGCCCTAAGCCCAAAATAACCACAATCAAAGCAAAAAGCTGATGCATTTTGATAGGATTTTTGAATTTGCAAGTGCCTTTATTAATACGATAGCCAATAAAGGCAGTCATTAACAATAAAAGTAACGTGATAATTCCACCATACATAATAGCTGGCTTGCCAAGGATTGGCATTAAAGCGATAGCTGATAACATAAAATAATAATTATTTATTTTTTCTTTTTTGGACTGCTCTTCTTTTTTTCTTTAAAACCTTGTATTATCTTGGCTGCAAAATTCACAAAAGTCGGAATTTGATTAGCCGCACTACTAACACGATCTTTTATAATATCCAAAATTTCATCCACAACTTCTGATTTTTTGCGCAATCCGCTGGTGATTTGTTGGATGTCGCGTAGCATGAGAGCAATATAAACAAAGCCCCAACCCACGGCCACGCCCACAAAAAGAATAACGAACGATAAGACGACCCAGAATAGGTCTATTGATGTGACAAGCATTTGAAATTAATTAAGAATTAATTATCTAATATTTATATTATACTCTTTTTTCAAAGCAGTGACAATTTTATCATGAGCGGTTTGCGCTTCTTTTGATTCCAAGGTTTTATTCAAGTCGCGATACACAATCCTGATAGCTAGTGCCTTTTGACCGTCAGCGATTTTATCACCTTGATACAATGACAAA
>JBAXTU010000025.1:0-11764 GCA_037130015.1 bacterium
GCAAAGTACTGTGCATACTCTTGCCAAAAGAAAATTGCGGTTTGCCCGAGAGTGGGATTTTTAGAATATAGGCAAAACGATATTGATACGGACAAGTCTCAAATGATGACAATTGAGTAAAAGAAAATTTAGTATTGATGGGCGCTAACAATTTTTTTTCAGCCGGTTTTGATTTTGGTTCAAAATCATTTTTTTTAACTTCTGCTTGGGACGCCAGTTTCAAACCCTTATCTTCCAACTCTATTAAAAATCTGGATAATTTTTTAGCCCTGGCTCCGCCATAGTCGCTAGCCGAAGTAAAATACAAACCCTGTTTGGCACGAGTCATGGCCACATACATCAGGCGTCTTTCTTCTTGCAAGTGCACGTCGCCTTCTGGCACATTTTCTCGCACCAATTTGACTGGCAATTCCAAGGGGTCGCTTTTGGCTATGGCTGGAAATTTTTTGTCCACCATGTTGGCAATAAACACATATTTAAATTCCAAGCCCTTGGCCGAATGAATGGTCATGATTTTAATGGTGTCCGGACCAGTGTCTTCTTGATTTTGAGAGAGTGTCCCCTCTTCACCACTTTCTAATTCCATTTCCACCAACGCCAAAAAATCTTTAAGGCTGGCGCTATTATTTTCTTTTTCAAACTCCTGAACTTTTTTATAAAATTGATTCAAAAAATTCAATTGCTCACGATTGGCCACAGAATCAGTGGACACCAAAATTTTTAAGTATCCTGTGTCATTTAAAATAGCTTGAATGATTTCAGTGGCACGACGGCCGGATCTGGCAAGTTGAGAATGCTTGTCCAAAAACTGCATCACCTTGTCTGTCTTGGTTTTAATTTCAACACTTAGACCCACTAACATGGCTGACTGGCGAATAGTCTCGTACAGCGACCAACCTTTGCGACCAGCCCAATAATTCAAATTGACGATTTCTTGGTGGTGCAGTTGCCACAACGGCCAAGTGAGCACACGATACATGGCCGTGCTTTCATGATAATTATCCAGCAGTTTTAAATAAGCCAACAAGTCCAAAACAATTTTTTTGGCATACAATCCTTTAGAAGCCAAAAACACATAAGGCAAACCAGCCGACTCTAGCGCATACACAAAATCATCAGCCGAGGCATTGGCGCGCACGAGTATTGCAAAATCAGACCAATCAATATCAGTGTCTGAATTTTTTAATTCAATTATTTTTTTAACAACCAATATTACTTCATCAGCCAAAGTGGCGCCATGCAAATGCTCTATCTCGCCTACTGTTGAATCTTTGGCAATTAATTTTTTTGATAATTTTTTATTTTTTTCGTTTTGCAATTTTACTTCTAATCGGTACGGATCATTTTGTTTGATAAAAGCATATGACAAATCCAATAAGTTTTGCCGGCTACGATAATTAGAATTCAAAAAAATTTCTTTGGACTCTGGAAAGTCGTCTTTGAATTGCAAAATATTGGAAATGGAAGCGCCTCGGAATTTATAAATTGACTGGTCATCATCGCCAACCACTGTGATGTTATTATTTGGCGAAGCTAATAATTTCAATAATTCATATTGCGCCAAATTAGTGTCTTGAAATTCATCCACCATGATATATTTGAATTGCGCGCGATAATGAGCCAAAACATTTTTTCGCGTTTTAAAAAGCTCCAAAGTGTAGCTGATCAAATCACCAAAATCAAGCGCATTATTTTCTAAAAGCAACTGCTGATAAGTGTGATATGCCTCGGCCACTTCTGTCTGTTTTAAAATTTCCTGAGACAAAACTTCTTTGCGTTCTGAAACAGACAATTTTTCCAGAGATTCATCATCAATCAAGCCCTTCACAAAATCAGCATTGTCCTGATTTAATTTTAAGCTTTCAACATAATTCAAATAATCTTGAGCTGAAATTGTTTCGTCCTTGGCGCGTGAAAAATGCTTTAAGAGCGCATGAATAAATTTGGTAGGATTGCCCAAAGGACGATAATAATCAAGCTTGAATCTGTCCAAATTTTTACGAACAAGCAACCACTGTTGAGTTGGATTGAGCAGTTTAAAACCAATGGGCAAACCCATGTCTAGGCCGTGGTGTTCCAAAACGGCTTGAGCAAAAGCATGGAAAGTCTGGATCCACAAATCCACATAGCCATAAGGCAAAAGCTTGTCCACACGTTCCTCCATCTCTCCAGCCGCCTTGTCCGTAAAAGTGAGCGCCAAAATTTCCTCGGGCCGGCATTTGCCTTCCATAATCAAATGAGCTATTCTCCGACTGATAACCGTGGTTTTGCCAGTACCAGCGCCAGCCACGATTAAGAGTGGCCCATCGCCATGAGTGACGGCTTTTTCTTGTTCGGGATTGAGTTGATTTTGGTCTGTATTCATGGGTATATTTTAGCACAAAAAGACCAACAATTAACAGTTGACGGATCTGCTAAAATGTTATAGTATAAAGACAGTTATTTAACTGGAAGGAACCACCTATGGAAATGTCCATGCCAACATCTATTTCATCCCCAAAACCAACGAATCCCAAGGATTCCAACCCAAAACCCGTCCGAATAAGACCAACTTATGGTCGTGAAATTAGCGATGAGCGAGTAGCCGCGGCTTTGGCCAAACTGGCCACCTTAAAAAAACAAAAACAAAACCAATAGGCGCAATTATCATTTGATAATTCGCTTTTTTTATTTTTAAAAAATACCTATGACCAAACCAGAATTAGCCCAAAAAAATGAAGAGCGAGAAAATAAAACTTTAGTCGCACTCTTGGAAAATCTAAGAAGTCAAAAAGAAAAACGCGCAACTAGTCCGTTGGATTCCATCATTAAAGACTTACCAAAAAAACTACAAAACGAAGTAATAGTCCATGCTGAGAGTTTGCGAAGAAGAATGCAAGAAAGAAATATTGACGAGGCCACGATTGAAGACATTGTCAACGAGCAAGCCAAAGAAAGAGCCTCTGACATCCGCGCCTCATATATGGATCAAAGATTTGACGCGCCCAATGGCAGTTACTTACGTTTAGAAATTAATCGAACATTAGATGTCTTGATTGATGATGAAAAATCAATTGAAAAATTAAACGGCCATGCTATTTTAAATTTTGATGTCAATGGACTCAAAGCTGTCAATGACATCGGTGGGCATGTGGCGGGTGACGAATATCTTCGTCGTATCGCCAAGGCACTGTCCAGTCCTGAGACTACGATTGCTAAAAAATTAAAGGTTATGGACATTGAAACTTTTTTTACTAGCAATGGCGGGGATGAATTCGCTATTATTCTCAAAGGCAATATTGATTTCACGGATGAAAAAACCGATCTACTCAATGAAATACTTTTTGATTATCAAGCTGAAATTGCCAAGATTGACTGCTCAGATCTGATTGATTTTTCCGATGAAAAAATACAAGAAAAATTGGCAGGTCTGACTGTTCCTGAAGGTTTTATCTTTCAGGCTTCAGTCTCAGCTGGAGCGGCCAGCTTCAAAGAAGCTCTAACTCTAGCCATTGAAAAGCTGACGGATAGCGATCATGGCTATGATGCCGACTTGTTTGCTATTATGGACGAAACTTTAAAGCTGAGCGACGAACGAAGTATGGAAGACAAAAAAGAAATTAAAACTGGCTGGGCCGATAGTACTAATAAAAATGAAAATTTAATGGCCATGATCACAGCCAGAAACGCCGAGGTCGTGGAAGCCTTAAAACAAATCAAGGAATTAAAAACAAAATCAGCCGAAGACGAAACTAGAATCAAAGCACTGGAAGAACAAGTCATCAAGCTACTGCAATCACAAAAATAAACTCTCCTAGTCCGCCATTCCCGAGTAGTCGGGAATCCAGCGTAGAAAAATAAAAAAACACTCCCAATTTTATCGGGAGTGTTTTTTTAATATCTGAGGAAAATAAGTTTTTAACGTTTGCTCCATTGCGGTGCGCGTCTGGCGCCACGAAGTCCTGGTTTCTTTCTTTCTTTGACACGAGGATCGCGTTTGAGAAATCCAGCGGCTTTGAGAGATGGACGAAGCTCAGCATCAACAAGCAATAATGCTCTGGCAATGCCATGTCTGCAAGCATCAGCTTGGCCTTTTAAGCCACCACTGTGCGTTTTTATGGTCGCATCCATGTCTTTGTCGTGACCAGTAAGCTTTAAAGCTTCAAACACAGTATTTTGCATTTCTTCGGTGCGGAAATATTCATTTAATTTTTTGCCATTAACTTCAATATCACCTTTGCCTTTGGCAAATAATCTCACTTGGGCCACAGCGTTTTTTCTGGCGCCTTTGCCGTAAAAATATTTTTTAATTGTATCTTTTGTATCTTTTTCCATAGTAATATTATTTTAGCTTCAAACGTTTCAACATTTGATCGCGCAATTTATTTTTTGGCAACATGCCATTAACTGCACGGCGCAAAACTTCACCTGGATTTTTTTTCAAAGTATCACCGGCGGTTTTACTTTTGATACCACCAGGATAATTAGTATGCCAATAATAAAGTTTTTGATCTTCTTTTTTGCCACTAAATTTTAATTTGGCGCAATTGGAAACTTCAACAATATCACCACAATCAGTGTGCGGTTCAAAAGACGGCTTGTTTTTGCCTCGCAGTAGCATAGCAATTTCCGTGGCTAATCTGCCGACAATTTTGTCAGTGGCGTCTATTTGATGGATTGTTCTTTCTATTTTTTTCATATATATTATTCAACAAATTCTAAAACAGCCATTTCCGCACTGTCATTTAAACGGCGAGGAAGCTTGGTGATGCGAGTATAACCGCCTTTACGCTCTTTGAATTTTGGACCAATAACTTCAAACATTTTCTTGACCGCAGTTTCCAAATATAAAACCTTCAAAATCTGACGGCGTCTGTGCAGAGTGTCTTCTTTGGCCAAAGTGACCAGCTTTTCAACCATTGGTCTTAGAACAGTAGCCTTAGCCTTGGTGGTTTTTATTTTTTCGTAAATTATAAAATTCGTGGCCAAACCTCTCATCAAGGCTTCGCGCGGTTCTTTTTTACGACCTAAAGTTTTTCCTTTTTTCTGATGTCTCATAATAATCTAAACTAACTGATTGGTTTATTTTTCTTCTTTCTTGGGACGACCGCGTTTTTTCGGCTTGTCATCACCTTCTTCGCCATCATCTTCTGCTTCTTCATCTTCAGCAATTTCTTCGCTGACAATTTCCTCAACAGGCATTTCTTCTTTGGCTGGCAAAATTACCGGGGCTTCGCTATCAACTTCATCAACTTCTTTGGTGCCACCTTCCATGACCCATGAAAATTGGCTGGCCAAAATCTCAGCGGCTTTTTGCACGGCTTCTTCAGGAGTTACACTGCCATCAGTTTCAATATTTAAAATCAATTTGTCATAATCAACTTTTTGTCCCACACGAGTAGCTTCAATATCCATACCAACATTAACCACTGGGGTAAAAATAGAATCAACCAAGATAGTACCAATTTCACCTTTGCCTTTGCTTTTATCTTGTTCTTCAGTTGGAACATAACCAATGCCTTTGGCCACGGTAATTTCCATATCCAATTCAGCATCTTTGCTATTTAAGGAAGCAATGTGCATATTTTTGTTAATAACTTCAGCATCAGATGAATGTTCAATATCGGCTCCAGTGACATCTTTTTCACCTTTGACTTTTAAATGCAAAACAACTGATTCATTGGTGTGCACTCTGACACGCAATTGTTTTAGATTCAAAATGATTTCAGTGATATCTTCACTTACATTTTCCAGAGTGCTAAATTCGTGACTCACGCCTTTGACCTTGATAGCTGTGACAGCTCCGCCAGCCATGGACGACAAAAGTACTCGTCTCAAGGCATTGCCAAGAGTCATACCATAACCAGGAAAACAAGGTTCTATAACCACTTTGGCTTTTTTTCCTTTGACTTCCTCTTCGATAGTGAATTTTTTTGGTAGTGAGATGTAAGGCATATTTTTTTTCCTCCTTAATTATTTTATTTGGAATAAAACTCAATAATAGTGCGCCAATCAACATTGACAGAAACATCACCCAATTTTGGCAAAGCAGTCACTTTGGCCTTCATGTCAGTAGTATTAAAATTTAACCATGACACTTGGCTTTTCTTTTTCAAAGTCTCTATTCTATTGGCGTATGCCTTGGATTTGGCATATTTTTCTTTGACTGAAATTATATCACCGACTTTGACTTGATAGGAAGGAATATCCATTTTGCGTCCATTGATCGTGAAATGACCATGATTGACCATTTGTCTAGCTTGGACACGAGAATCAGCAAAACCTAAACGATAAACAGTGTTATCTAGTCGTCTTTCTAAATTCTGGAACAAAAGTTCAGCTGTGTTGCCGATTTTCTTAAAAGCGCTTTCAAAATAATTTCTAAATTGCGTTTCGCGCAAACCATACATGCGTTTGGTTTTTTGCTTTTCCAATAATTGCTTGCCATAATTGGTGGGACGGCTCATTTTTTTGGTACCATGAACACCAGGCGCAAAATTGCGTTTAATAAAAACACACTTGGCGCCTTCGCATTTTTCGCCTTTCAAAAAAAGCTTTTCACCGGCACGGCGACATTTTTTACATTGTGGCTGATTGGTCAACATTGACATAATAGAAAATTAAGTTTAGACGCGTCTCGGCTTCTTGGGCCGGCAACCGTTATGAGGAATCGGAGTGACATCTTTGATAGAATTTACAACTAATCCATTAGCATTCAAAGCACGGACTGCGGATTCACGACCTCCACCAATACCTCTGACAAATACTGAAACTTCACGCAAACCGTATTTTTTGGCTTTTTCACAAGCACTCTTAACAATAACACTAGAAGCATACGGGGTGGCCTTTTTCGGACCCTTAAAACCACATTGTCCGGCCGCTGACCATGACAAAACATTTCCATTCTGATCGGTCAAAGTGACAATAGTATTGTTATAAGTGGCTTTGATATAAGCGCGTCCTGAACTGACTTGTCTGGCAGCTACAACTTTTTTGCCTTTTCTTTTGATGGCAGTTTTTTCTTTACCGTCTTTAGCTTCAACAGCAGTTGTTTCAGTACCAACAGCAGGAGCGGCCGCAAAATTAAAAATAGCGCCGTTTTGTGCCTCAGTAGATTTTGTATCTTTCAAGATATCTTCGCTCATATTTATATAATTCATTCCGCCAGCTGGCGTATTAATTAAGATTAAGTCTTTTGTCCAGTGTCTTTTCTACCAGAACCTGAGGTTTTTCTGACATTACCACGCAAAGTGCGATTATTTGTCTTGGTGCGTTGTCCTCTGGCCGGCAAATTCTTGCTATGTCTGGTGCCACGATAAGATTTAATTTCTTTTAAACGTTTGATATTACTAAGTACTTCACGTCGTAGTTCACCTTCTACTCTATATTCTTTTTCAATAATATTTCGCAGTGTATTAGCTTGATCGTCGGTAAGATTTTTAACCCTGATAGATGGATCAACTTTAGCTTCAACCAAAATTTTATCAGCCAAATTACGGCCAATGCCTAAAATATAGGTAATGCCTATTTCTACTCTTTTTTCATTCGGTAATGTGACTCCGGCGATTCTAACTGCCATACGGTTTAGTAAAAAGTTAAAAGTTTTTAAAGTTTATAAAGTATTTTGTAAAGTTGAAAGTTTATATTAAAAATTAACCCTGGCGTTGCTTGTGCTTGGGATTTTTACAGATAACCACTACGCGTTTTTTGCGACGCACAACCTGGCAATCTTTGCAGATTTTTTTTACAGATGATCTTACTTTCATAATTTTTAATAACGGTAAGTGATGCGTCCTTTAGTTAAGTCGTAGGGAGTCATTTGGACTTTAACCCTATCGCCTGGCAAAATGCGGATGTTGAACATTCTCATTTTACCGGACAAGTGAGCTAAGATTTCCTGGCCACTCTGTAATTGAACCTTAAAAGTTGCGGCCGGTAAAAGCTCTACGACCTCTCCGTCGATTTCCAAAAAATTTTTGGAGTCAGGGACGTTATTGTCTTGCTTTCCCATGTAATATTTGATTTGTTAAGTTATCCCCAGTAAAGAATAAGGACAAAATAAAATCTTTGTGCTGCTTGCAAGTACTTGCAGGTAGCCAGATTTTTGTATTAATTAAGCCAAATTTTGTACCTTTTTTCACTAAGGTTATTATAGCAAATTACCTTGTTTTGTCAAATAATATGCTAATATTATATCAAAAGATTAATAATGTCAAGGAATTTAAGTTATTTTAAATAAAAAGCCCGCCGAATTAATTAATTGACGGGATTTGTGTTTTTAAGCCTTATTTTACTCCTCAAATGGCGACAGATTCCTATCTGGACCGATTGGTAGGTAGTGAATCGGCTGATCTGCTGGCAATATTTTAGATTTGCCATTATTTTTCTGTGCCTGTTGTCCAAGAAAAACAGTATTTTCTGTTAAGAGATTACTGTTCTCTTCTCGTAATTCATTATTTTCTTTGACAAGACCATTAATATATCTAATGCCAAAAAAAACAATGGTCAATAAAATTAAAACACCGCTACAAAAAAACACCCAAAACCAATAAATGTCCAATTCCAAATGTACTATCATTAACACATCCTCCTAAAAAGTTACTCCAAAGTTGCCTTAATACGTCGCACTCCCGATGAGCTTGACTCTTCTTTTTGTATCTTAAATCTACCTAACTCTGACGTGTTTTTGGCGTGTGGTCCGCCACAAATTTCCTTAGAAAATTTTCCAACCGTATATACCTTCACTTTATCGCCATATTTATGTTCAAATACACCCATAGCTCCACTTTCTTTAGCCTCATCAATAGTCATTTCTTCACAAACCACTGGAATATTTTTATTTATTTGTTCATTTACTAAATCCTCAATTTGTTTAATTTGTTCTGATGTCATTTTATCACCATGAGAAAAATCAAAACGGATTCTTTCGGCCGTAATATTGGCGCCTTTCTGATATACATGATCGCCCAAAACTTTACGAAGCGCAGCAATCATCAGATGTGTAGCCGTATGCATTCTAGCTGTCACTTCAGAATTATCAGCTAATCCGCCTTTAAACTTTTGTTCGGCGCCGGCGCGTGACAAATCCTGATGCTTGGCAAATTCTGTATTAAAACCTTGTTCATCAAGCTCTATCTTTCTTTCCTTGGCCAAGTCTTTGGTAATTTCTAATGGAAAACCATAAGTTGAAAAAAGAATAAAAGCCTCTTCCCCGCTAATTTTTCCATCAGTGACAATTTTTTCAAATTTTTTAATACCATTTTCAATAGTTTTAGAAAATTTTTCTTCTTCTTGTTTTAATTGATCAGTAATAAAATCACGATTTTTACGAAGTTCAGGATAATAACCGCCCATTTCGGCAATCACAATTTCTGCGACTTTATGAGTAAAAGCCTCATTTATTCCCAATTGTTTGCCATAGCGAATAGCGCGACGAATTAATCTTCTGAGCACATAACCTTGCTCCACATTTGAAGGCGCCAAATTTTCTGCCAAAATAAAAACCGAGGCACGCAAATGATCTGTGACAACTCTGAGCGGTTTAATTTGATCTTTTTCCAAAAAATCTTTGTCCAAATCAGCTAAAGTTGCAATTTGATCCATGATAGTTGAAAGCGGTTCTATTTCATAAACGCTACTCTTGCCATTTAAAACCGCAACTGTGCGCTCCAAACCCATGCCTGTATCCACATTTTGTTGAGTAAGCACCTCATATTTGCCATCAATTGTCTTGCCATATTGCATAAACACATCATTCCAAATTTCCACCCAACGTTTATCTTTGGGATCAAATTCTTCGGGAGCAATTTCTTCACTAGCCCAGTAGAACATTTCACTATCCGGACCGCAAGGACCAGTCTGCCCAGCTGGCCCCCACCAATTATCTTCGCGTGGCAAATATTTGATGCGTAGTGGCGACACACCTAGAGATTCCCAAATGCCAGTTGCTTCAGTGTCTTGGGGAATTTTATTTTCTGACTCGCCGACAAAACAAGTAAAAGCTAATTTACTAAGCGGAATACCAAGAGTGCCAGTTAAAAAATCAAAACTCATGGTGATGGCTTCTTTTTTGAAATAATCACCGAGAGACCAATTGCCAAGCATTTCAAAAAAAGTCAGATGCCAGCCGTCGCCCACTTCGTCTATATCACCAGTACGAATGCATTTTTGCACATCAACTAAACGCGTGCCACCAGCATGTTTTTCACCAAGCAAATATGGCACCAAAGGATGCATGCCTGCAGTGGTAAATAGCACAGTCGGATCATTTTCGGGAATTAGCGATGCGCCAGAAATTATGGCGTGTCCCCTTGATTCAAAAAAAGACAAGTATTTTTGACGCAATTCTTTGGTGGTCATATAAAATATAAAATTTGTATTGGTTAAATTATAACAAATTTAAGTTTTTTGGCAAGAAAAAAACCGGTGACCACGTATGGCACCGGTGTAATGATTTAAAGAAACAAAATAGACAACATGGCTTTTCTGACCTTATTTAACAGCTGATCAACTGTCATGGACGTATATTCGCGTGGGTCAATCAGCAATCGCTGTTTTGCTTGTTTTGAATTTTTGACCACAAATGTCTTACACACAAAACAAACCTTGATAGTACCTGGATGAATCAGCCAACTTTTACGATTTAAAGCCTCATAAGCACCAGTTATCACGACTGGCACAATTGGTGTTTTGGTATTGATAGCCACATGGAATAATCCTTTTTTGAATGGTTGTAAATGGCCGTCATGGGTTCTAGTACCTTCTGGCGAGCCACCAAACGAATAACCGTTTCTAATCTTGTTCTCAACCGCTTTCATACTAATCATGGCATCCTGATATTTCTTGCGATCAATTGGTACGACATTATAAAGTCGCATCATCCAGCCCCAAACCGGCCAGGAAAAATATTCCTTAGCAGCCACGACTGTGAACAATCCTTCAAGAGTCGCTCCCAAAATAATAGCATCAAGTAGCGAGCCATGATTAAACAAATAAAGATACGGTCCTTGTTTAATGTCCGGATGTTGATTAGTAATTATTAAACGCTGACCAGCGGTTAACAAAATTAGCCGACACATTTTTTGTACCAGCCATTGCAACCTAAGTGGTGAAAAAAATATTAGCAATGCAGTGTAGAAACAAAGACAACTGCCAAAAGTTAAAAGCAAAATCGGCCAAAGCACAAGGCTAACCAAAATCAAACCAAGCTTCTTCATTTTTATTTCTCCTTTTTATTGTTAAAAAGAACTAATTGAACTAAAGATGATTATAGCATAATTATTGTAAGTGTCAACTAATCACTCCTCCGCCCAACAACTCATCACCATTATAAAATACAACAGACTGTCCGGGCATAATAGCACGTTGAGGTGAAACAAACTTCACTTTAATTTTATTTTTATATTTTTCAATTTTACATTTGGCTGGTTGAGCGTGATAACGAATTTGCGCTTGGCAAGTCAGAGGCAACTTTGGTTGGCTTGAAATCCAACTAATCTTATCGGCAATTAATTCTTGACCAAAAATTTTTGATTTTTTTTCATCGCGCGTCACAATCAAAATATTTTTTTTATTATTTATATTTGAAACATACCAAGGCCCGCCAGAAAGTCCCAGTCCGCTACGCTGGCCAAGAGTATAAAACGGCAAACCCTGTTGAGTACCTAAAACCTTACCTTTTTCATCTCTAATCTCCCCCGCTTTGGGACGCAAATATTTTTTCAAAAATTCATTATGACTAGCGCCAACAAAACAAACTTCCTGGCTGTCCGGCTTGTCATGAATT
>JBAXTU010000026.1:0-11285 GCA_037130015.1 bacterium
GCTCGCTACTAGCACTGCAAATATAGCCCATGGGCTTATTGAGCGCCAAATATATTTTTTCAGTTTGTAATTTTAAAATCTTTTTTTGATATTCAATTTTATCTTCATATTCATCAATCTGTGTTCCCAACTCAGTGACAATCTTGCCGTTCACTTTTATTTGCCCATCATCAATGAGCTCATCAGCTTTGCGCCGAGAAGCCACTCCAGAGAGAGCTAAAAATTTATTAAGACGCATCATGATTATAAATGATGTTTAATTTTTATAATCTCCATAGCTTTTTCATATTTATCTTTAGTCTTGGTTTTTACAAATGACAATTTATAAACAAAACTTGGCAACCAAGAACTCATGGTGCCACCAGAGACGGCGCGAAACAGCACTTCATCCACCCAAATGCCAGTATGGCCTTGCTTCAACATGGTTAGCCACAAATCCCAATCTTGAAATTTTTTAAGCGTCACATCAAAGCCCGGAAAATGCTCACGTCTAATGAGCGCCGAAGTATGGATATAAGGCATTTGTTTTAATTTTTCAGAGTCAAATTTCCACAACTTAAATTTTTTCCAACCAAATATAAACGAACTATACGAATATGAAATGTTTGGATTTTTTTCCAAAGCGAAAAGCAATTTTTCCATCATGCTAGGCTTGGCAATAATATCTGCATCCAAAAAAATCACATATTCCCCGGTGCTTTCTTTGAAGCCGTTATTTCTGGCTATGGGTGCGCCTTGATTTTCTTGTTTAATGTATTTTATTTTTTCTAACCATGGCTTAATAACATTATCCAAATCATCCTTGGAGCCATCATTAATAACAATCACTTCAAAATCTTTAAACGTCTGCTTAAATATACTAGTCAAACATTGATCAATGGTTTTGGCGCAATTGTAGGCCGGAATTATGATGGAAATTTTTGGCATGTATTTATGATAAGATGTTTTTTATTTTTTCAACTTGAATTTTCCAATCAAATTCTTTTTGGGCGCGTGCTTTGCCAGCCTCAGAATATTTTTGCCATAAATCCGTATCACTTAGTATTTCATAAATAGCCTCAACAGTGCCGGAAATGTTTTCAGGATCAACTAGTTTACCAACATGCCCATCTGGTACGGCCTCAGCGCTACCACCGAATTTTGACGCCACCACGGGCGTACCAGTGGCCTGAGCTTCTAAATATGAGATACCAAAACCCTCGGGCTTGGCTGAGACTGTGACAAACAAATGAGCAGCTTGAAAATAAAAAGCCTTATCCGCACTACCGGTTTCCACTTTATCTATTAATTTAATTTTATCTGTCAAATCCAATTGGCCTATCAGATTATGCAAAGCTTCTTTTTCCGGACCTTCGCCCACGATCAAATATTTTAAATTCGGCAATTTTTCCAGCAGTGTTGGCATCATATTAATAATAGCTTCATAGCGTTTTTCAGCAACTAGTCGCCCTAAGCTCAACATAACTATGTCATTGGCGCCAATTCCCAGCGCTTCTTTTCTTTTAGCCATGTCAGGAATTGACTGATTAAGCTCGTCAAAATTTATGCCCGGATAAATTACTTTTATTTTTTGTTTGTCGCCGGTTATTTTTTCAATTTCTCCTGCCAAAAAATTACTATTGGCAATAATAGTATTAACGCCTTTGTACATTTCTTTGAAAGCTTTATTCTGCAAAAAATTATTTTGAGCTTGAAGTACATCCGTGCCATGAGCAAAAACAAAATACGGCAACTTTTGATAGCGTCCCAAAATACTTAAATTATGAAAATGTCCAAAAACTAAATTTTCAATCTTTTGAATCTGACAAATATCATTGATTTCTTTTTTTAGATGCCACCAACGCGGACTTATTTTTCCGCCAAAAAAATTACTGCGGTAAACCGGAAATAATTGGCTCAAATCATAATCTTTTTCATTTTGTTCCTCTTGAGCTAAAACCACTAATTTATCCGTATCTAGCAATTTACACAAATTAAAATAATAATTTTCAATACCGCCAATGGCTGGAGGAAAAAAATTAGTCACCAGCAATGTTTTCTTCATATTTTTCTAAGTTAGATTTTTTATTTAAAAATTCTTTCGCAAAACCCTTAATGGATGTAATAGAATATAAGCCCAGCGCATAAGCCACCAAAAAATAAACTAACACTCCTAGCACTACTGCCGTAATAAAGTGCACTTTGTCTTTTATTAAATCAACTGCGCCCCACATAATTATGCAAGCCAAAAATATTTTGGCCATAGAAATAAACAAAAACTTTTTGTTGTAATTAATAATTTGTCCAGCCACTATAATTCCCAAAATGAATAATAATAAATAACTGAAAAAATTAGCATAAGCCGAACCAACGTAACTAAATATCGGAATTAAAAATAAATTAGCCAAAAAACTAAAGGTTGCCACGATGCCCAAATTGATAGTGTGGCGTCTTTGACGATCGCAGGCATTGAGTAAGGCGCCAATTGGAAAACAAAGAAAAACCAACAGCAGTGCAGCCATAAGTATTTGTAATGGCAAAACAGAATCTGCATATTGAGCACCAAAAATCGGCACAATGGCCTTATCAGCAATAGAGATAACGCCAAACGAAAGTGGCGCGGCCAAAAACATTAACCAGTACATTGATTTAACGAATAAGTCTGACAGTTTTTCTCGTTCATGGGCAAAATAATTGGAAAAAGCCGGATAAATGGCAGCCGAAAAAGCCATGGCCACAAACTGCAAAGCAAAAGCCGCCCTAAAAGCCACAGAATAAATACCCACCGCCCTATCACCGGCCATCTTAGAAAGTAAAACCACATCAATTGAAGAAAAAATTCTGGAAAAAATTCCAGCAATAGCAAAAGGCAAAGATAAAAGCAATAACTGCCTGGTCAATGGCCAGTCAAACAGGGCATGAACACGCACGCCGAATTTTTTTTGTAAATTAAAAACAGACCAAATAAAATTTGACAAGCTTCCTAGTAAATAAACAGCCATAAGTGGAATCAAACCCAGGTGCATAAATATTACTACCACGCCAATGGCGAGCACTATTATTTGATTCAAAATCACGCCAATACTTTCATAAAATAAATTTTGATGTCCGCGAATAGCTCCATAAAAACTAAGTGAAAAAGAATCAAGAAGCATTACCAAGCCAGAAACATAAACCAAATTCTTGGTGAGTTCAGAATAACCCATAATATTAACAAGAACAATTACAAGCGCATAAATAAAAAACGAAGCCGCAATTTTGAAACCAACAGTGGCAGCCAGGTATTTTTCGGCTTTATTTTTGTCTTTGGCCGTTTCTCTAATTATTATCTGTGTCAGGCCCAAATCCAAAAACATGGCAAAAATAGTGGTGAAACTCAAAGCAAAGGTGAATTTACCCTGATCTTCCACACCAATAAATCGCGCCACCAAAATAAAATAAACAAAAGACAAGGCCTTTTGTCCGGCCAGAGCCATGGTATAAAAAGTGGTATTTTTGGCTAAATTTCTGCTATTCATAACACAATTATTATAGCTTATTTAAGAAAATAAAAAAAGTCCACCAATATTGCTTTTATTGACTTTTAATGGTCTACATTGTAAACTAAATTTACACTATTACCCCCCCAAGAAAGGAGGAACAAAGTGATAACAGGTTTAGCATTTTTGGAAATTGTGGTCAAAAATTTTGACCAAGCATTGAAGTGGTACACTGAGAATTTGGGCCTCATCGTCTTTGGCGAGATAGAATCTTGTGAAGACGGACATTGGTGCCGATTTAAAACCAATGATGGCTGTAACAGCGTTGCTCTTTGGCAACCAAATTGGGTACCAAATCCACAGAAGGAACATCCTTATTTTATGCCGGTCTTAGCGGTTACTAATCTGTATGCCATGGTCAACGATTTGAAACGAAAAGGAGTCGTCTTCACAGAAGGCATTAGAGAAAGACCGAGCTACAGCATCACAACTCTTGTTGATTTGGAAGGCAATCAGCTACAACTGCAGGAAACAAAGAAGTAATCATGAGCACATTTTGTGCAAACAAAAAACAAAACGCAAGCAATACTACCTGCTTGCGCTTTTTATTTTTACTATTTTTCTTAAAACGAAATAAATACTCCGATAATTCCCAATAAAAACAAATAAATCAAACAAGGCACAATCACACCCCTTAACACATGCCTTTCATTGTTTTTTAAACCAACCACAGCCTCAGCCGATAAAATATCAGCTAAAGCAATCATATTGCCTGCGGCGGCACCTACAACAGATAAGGCTAAAATCTTACTGACATCAAAATTCATGGCCGTTGAAGCTATGGAAATAAAATTACCGAACATAATATTGGAAATAGTAGCACTGCCAGTGACAAAACTGCCAAAAGCGCCAATAAATGGCGCCACAAAAGGCAATAAAATATTTTCAAAATTTTTCGCGATCAAGGCAATAGATGATGGCAAGCCAGAAGTGTTTTGTCCTGAGCTGGTCATGAGTTGCACCATAGCCGACATGCAAACAATTACTAAAAATGGCTCCACGGTTCTTTTAATGGCCACCTGCACTGAATCAATCATAATAGCTTTTTTAACTCTCCAGACAACCGCTAAAATAATTCCCGTGGCCATAAAAGACAAACCAGGATTGAATAAATTTATTTTGTGATTTATGCCAAATGGGATAATAAAACTTAAGTTCCCAAAAATTATTTTTCCCGCAATTAATAAAATAATCAAAAGTACATAAGGCGTAAAAACTTTGAATGGCCCGATAATATTTTTTGGTTTGGTTGCGGTTTTTAAACGACGCACCTTTGAGGGCATAAAAATGCCAAAACGAGCTGTTAATAAAATTAAAGCAAGGCCCACTACTGCGCCTAAAATTGAAGGAAACTCTTGTCCAATAAAAACCGCAGCAATAGATGGCAAGACAAAAGCCACGCCAGACCAAATAGCAAAAGGCAGAGCTTCAAAAAATTGTTTTTTAGAATCCTTTTTTCCTTTCACTAAAAAATAAAGTATAAAAATAGGCACTAAAAGCCCTACACAATTAATCCAAGCGGAAATGAGTGGTACTGAAGCCACATTAAGTCCGGCAAAACCCACGCGAATAGGCGTGCCGGCTGCGCCAAAAACTACTGAAGCGCTATTGCCTAGAAGTGCCACAATAACCGCTGAAATTGGTGACAAACCCAAACCGATTAATAATGGAGCCACTACTGCAGCTGGTGTGCCAAAACCAGCCGTACCTTCCAAAAAATTTTCAAAAAACCAGGCTAGAATTATGACTTGAACACGATAATCCTTAGAAACGGTTTCTAAATAATACGACAAACTGTCTATAATTTTAAGATCACGAAGAATCTCCAAAAAGAATATGGCGCCTAGAATAATAACAAAAATATCCCAAGCAATAAAAAATCCCTTGGCACAAGAAATAAACAATGGTTGGGGCAAAATTTTCCAAAAACACAAAACTAACAGAACAGTCAGTCCCAAAGCAAAAACACTGGATTTTAATAATGACTGCTTTTTATACAGCAACAAGAAAGTAAATAAGATTAGTGGTAGAATGGAAAAAAAAGTTGGCATGCTGGGATTATTTATTAAGTAACCAAAAACTAATAGTGAGATAAGAAGCAAAAGATACCCAAAGCAAATATGGCACCAAAAGCCATGAAGCATTTTTTGATATTTTTTTGGCAATAACTATCAAAGTAAAAATTGAAATTGCCAAAGCGATGATTTCTATTACAGACCAAAATAACAAATGCAAACTAAAAAATAAAACAGACCATAAAACATTCAAAATCATTTGCACAGCAAAAAATATAAAATATTCACGTTTTAATTTCTGATTTGATTTGTTAGTCCAAACTAAAAACAAACTAATACCCATCAAGACAAAAAGCGTGGTCCAGACCGGGGCAAAAATCCAATTTGGCGGTGACAAAAATGGACGGCCAAGACTGGCATACCAAGTAGTGATGTTTGGCGTAGTGAAAGCCGAACCAACAAAACCAGCTAACAATGGAATAGCAATAGCTACTATGAGCTTGATTGTTTTCATAAATAAAATTAATTTTTAGATATTTTAATTATAACATATTTTTTTATAAAAAATAAAAAGGCACTTTTTAATAATAGTGCCTTTTTATTTAAATTTTAATTATAATGTAACTTATCCTTATTTTTTAACAATTTCAATATTTCAAACCAGGCCAAGCTCATAATTACTACTACGCAAATAAGCGCAAAATCTTTCAAATAAAGCGGGGCTAAATGAAAAAGATTAGCAAAAAAAGGCACATACAAAACAACCATCAAAGAAAAAAAGGCTCCGGTACAAACCATAAATAGCACTTTATTGGCAGATAGTAAAATTTTATGAATATTCTTACTCCACGACAGATTAATAGCAATCATTGTTAAATTAGCCAGCACCAAGGATACAAAAACAAAAGAACGCGCCTCTGCCTCGCTTCTGCCTGATTTGACAGCAAAAACAAATAAGGCAAAAGTGGCAATCAAAACTCCCAATCCTTGAAGCACACTAATAGATACCGTCCTAAGACTAAACATCGGTTGTCTCAAATTTCTGGGAGGTCTTTTCATTATATTCCTGTCTTCTTTTTCAGATTCAAAAACAGTTGAACAAGCCGGATCAATAATTAATTCTAAAAAAGCAATATGAGCTGGCAGTAGCATTACAGGCATGCCAAAAAACAAAGGAAAGACAGACATGCCAGCAATTGGCACATGCACTGACAAAATATAACCCATGGCTCTTTTTAAATTATTATAAATTCTTCTGCCTAGACGCACCGCATCCACAATGGAAGAAAAATCATCATTAAGTAAAATAAGAGACGAAGCTTCTCTCGCCACATCAGTGCCTCTTTCACCCATAGCAATGCCAATATGAGCAGCCTTAAGAGCTGGTGCATCATTAACTCCATCGCCAGTCATGGCTACAATCTCATTATTAGCTTTGAGTGCATTAACGATCAATAGTTTTTGTTCTGGCATAACTCTGGCAAAAATATTGACGGTTTTTATTTTTTCTCTAAGTTTCAAATGATCCATTTTTTCCAAATCTTCTCCGGTCAAATATTCTTCTAAATTTTTGATGCCAATTTTTCCAGCAATAAATTGAGCTGTGCCTGGATAATCACCTGTAATCATTATAATTCTCATGCCAGCTTCATAAGCCTCTTTGACCGCGCCTGGCGCTGTGGCACGCACTGGATCAACAAAACCCAAAAGTCCAACAAATTGAAATTCAAAATCATGTTGGCTTTCCGGCAATTTGCCACCAAAAAATTCCGCCTTAGCCACTCCCAATACTCGTAATCCCCTGTTTGACATTTCTTTTATCCTTCTCAAAACTTCTTGTTTTTGAGTATGGCTGGTATGACACAAATCCAAAATCGCTTCGGGCGCGCCCTTAGAAGCAACTATCATTTTTTTCTTGTCACTTGATTGCCACACATGGGACAAAGCCAAAAGTTTTTTTGACAACGGATATTCTTTTATTAAATCAAAATTATGAAGCACGCTTTTATTATTTTTTAAATATAGCCCTCCCATTTTATTTAATTCTTTTTCAATCGGATCAAAAGGATCTTTTTGACTGGCCAAAACCCCACCTTCCAAAAGATTTTTAAAATGCTCTGGCAAATCAGTGGAAGCCAAATCGCTTATTTCATAAAAAGACCCATTAGCATACAAACTACTTAATTCCATTTTGTTTAAGGTCAAGGTACCTGTCTTGTCTGTACAAAGCACAGTAGCTGCTCCCAAAGTTTCTATGGCTGATGAGCGTCTGGTAAGCACTTTTTTCTTGGAAATACGCCAAGCACCTAGAGTTAAAAAAATTAAAAGCACCACTGGAAATTCTTCGGGCAAGATAGCCATACTTAACGTTAAGCCAGCCAAAAACCCTCCTACTAAATTTCCTTTGGTTAGAGCATAAATCGCCACCACTATCACACAAAGAGTAATCCCAACCACGGCGACATATTGAACTATTTTGGCAGTTTCCTTTTTTAAAAGAGTATCTTCATCTTTGATATTTTCCAAGCTCTTGCCGATTTTTCCAATTTCTGTATTTAATCCAGTGTAATTTATTTTTATCACGCCACGGCCACTAGTCACCATTGAACCAGAATAAACAAAAGGCAAATCATCACCACCCGGTCTTTGGTCTTTTGTTTTTTCATCCCATTCTGTTTTTCTAACTGGCACAGACTCGCCAGTTAATAGAGACTCATCGATTGAAAGATTTTCACAAGACAAAACCACCGCATCAGCCGGCACCCTATCACCTTCATGAATAATAATAATATCACCCTTGACCACTTCCCGACCGGCAATTCTTTTTTGCTCACCATTACGAATAACCAGCGCCCTGGGGCTTGATAGGTCTTTTAGAGCTTCTAGAGTCTTTTCGGTTTTTCTTTCTTGATAAAAAGTGATGCCTATTACCACAAATACAAAAGATATAAGCATTAAGGCATCTTTTAAATCACCCATAAAAAAATAAATACCTCCGCAAACCATCAATAAAATAAGCATCGGTTCTGACAAGACTCTAAGTAATAGAAAAAAGCCACTTTGTTTTTTTTGTGATGGCAATTCATTAAAGCCATCTCGCTTTAAAATTTCATCAGCCTCTTTTTGGGTTAGACCATGAAGATTGTTAATCTTATCCATATTTTAATTTATTTTAAATATCTTTATTTTATATTATATCATACACTAATTTTAGAGATAAAAAAACCGCCAAGCGAATTATCGCTGGCGGATGTGTTTTATTATTACATTATCGCAACTACTCCTCTTTTGACTTAATGTGCATCACCACTTCAAAAATATAAATAGCTGGAACTAAAAAAACTGCAAATGGCCATCTCCATGGAGAAGCTAATAGCCACCTAATCAAATTAAGACTATGTTCTTGTTGTTCAAGACGTTGTTCTGATCGACGCGCTCGCCGAGCATACTGTTGAACTTCATGATGAATTGAGCCGTGAGTGAGATTAATGACAGCGTTGTGCTGTTTAAGAAACACCAATCTTTCTGCCGCTATCAAACTCAGCCTATGATCATTGCCTATTGAGGCAATGTGTTTCAATTCATCTGTAGTCATACTTAATACTCTTGCGTAGTTGGCTTTTTGCAATTCATACAATATTTCGCTACGCAGATGAGCATCTGTTATTTGATTAAGAACCTGTTCACAAAAAGATTGATTCATAGATGAATGCCCTGCTTCAACTTTTTCGCGAGTATTCCAATAAAGTTTAACTAGGATGTCCTGATCCGTGATTTTACTCAGGGCTGCCCGTTTAAACTCGGAACAATGAGATAGTGCCTGAATTTGCGCCAGCAATGACTCCATATTAGGATTATCACCTATACTTTCTAGCCACTGTTCATATTCAGATTTTGGTTTTGGCTTTTGTACAGGCAGTGGAGATGCTTGCCGAGGAGTGACATAGACACTAGGAGCACTTGTCGGATAATCATCGGTACTATCAGACTCCTCATCTTCCCCGGCTCGACGAGCATCTTCTTGTATTTTTGCTCTGGCCTGATTGGCAGCCAAAGACAGATGTCCTCTATAGGAGGCATTGCTTTCATCCCATGTCTGATATGGAGCATTAATGCCGGCTTTTCTAATGAGGGTTGCTTTAGCTTCTTCAGCCGCTTTAGCCACTCTATACTGATAATCTTCTTTACTTGAAGATAAAATATCACGAGTCGGAGCATACTGACCGGCTTCTTCAATGACAACCTTATTGGCTTGTTCTGCAATTCTATTTCGATATGTGTCATCATCCTCGCCCCACATTTTAATCTGAAAATATTGGCCAGACTCTTCAATTGTCTGACGATGAGATTCATCAATTCGACGCTGATAGGCGTCATCGCTTTCCCAAAAACCTTGTTCTGTACCCATGACTATCTCCTTTTCTGTTTTTTGTTTGTTTGGTTTTAATGTGCTTAACGCTGTATATTAGTCTTATTTTAATAAATTGTCAATAGTCTAGCCAAGACTGCCCCATATTCTTGCAAAAATCAACAAATCATGTTATGATAGAAAGCAATCAGGCCAAACTCTGGCCAGTATCCGCCAACTGGCGGAAATTTTTTTAAAAATATTTTGCACTATGGCTGAAGAAGTACTGCTACGATTCAATGAAGTTTCTTTTGAATATTCCTACAACAAGCCCATTTTAGATGAGGCCAGTTTTAGCGTGCGTCGCGGTTCAAAAGTCACACTCATGGGTCAAAATGGCGCTGGCAAAAGTACTTTATTTGGATTAATCAATGGCTCATTAAAACCAAAAAAAGGAAATTTATCAACTACTAATGGCGCTACCATCGGCTCGGCCCGCCAAACTCTGGACAGAGCAGACTTTGATTTGACCATGGAAGAATATTTTGCTAAAGCCTTTGATCCGGTACCGGCGAATTTAAAAAGTAAAATCAGTAAGGTCTTGGATGCAGTCAATCTTGATATTCCGTATGAGAGAAAAGTTGGTGAGATGAGCGGTGGCCAACAAGCTAGACTACTTTTGGCTTTTGGCTTAATTCAAAATCCGGATATTTTATTACTTGATGAGCCCACCAACAATCTTGATCAAGCCGGTATTGATCACTTGATAACTTTTTTAATAATGTATGAAAAAACCGTAATTGTTATTTCTCATGATGCTGATTTTTTAAATTGTTTCACTGACGGCGTTATTTACCTTGATGTCTATACTCACAAAGTAGAAAGCTACAACGGTGACTATTTCACGGTAGTAGAAGAGATTGCCAAGCGTATTGAACGTGAACGCATGGAAAACGCCCGAGCCGAAAAAGTCATCAAAGACCGCAAGGAAAAAGTAAATTTCTTCGCCAATAAAGGCGGTAAGATGCGTAAGCTTGCCAAAAAAATGCGTGAAGAAACTGAAGAACTTGAAGACGATATTGTTGATGTGCGTCGTGAAGACAAAACTATCAGAAGTTTTGAAATTAAAGAACAAAATATAAATGGCGATGTGGCCATAGTCACTTCTGTACTCACCTTTTACGGACACTTGCCACTCATCAAAGAAGTTGATTTAACTATCAGAAAAAAAATGCATGTCCTAGTCTCTGGTCCTAATGGCATCGGTAAAAGCACTTTCCTAAGATCACTCGTGGCTGGCAAAACTGAAGGCGCAAAAATCACCGAAGGCGTACGAGTCGGTTATTACAGCCAAGATTTTTCCCAGCTTGATTTTAGTCAAACAGTTTTTGATTCATTAAAAAG
>JBAXTU010000027.1:0-10456 GCA_037130015.1 bacterium
ATATTACATCTTTTTAATTTTTTGTTCAAATTTGGTATTTTAGATGGTTTTTGTGTGTTTTTTGGAGTTATGCACCTTTTTTCTTTTTATTTGTCTCTTTCTTTTCTTTCTCTTATAGCTAGGCATTTTTTTCTGCCCTCCCGCCGTCATCCCCGTCCCCGATCGCGGTCGAGGATAAACTCCGGCGGGGATCCAGTCTTTTTATAATTATTTTTCTTTTATAATCCCTGTTTTTACTTTTTCTTTTTTAGACTTAGTTTTGTCCTTTCTTTTTTATAAAATATCTCTTGTTCTTTCATAACTGAAAGAACCAAAGGTTTTGTGGGTCGCAAATTCGCCTTTTACAAGAGTTATTAATACAGTCTAAATCGCGCTTCATTCCTCCGCCAGCTGGCGGATCCACTCGCGCTTGGGCGAAGGTTGCGAACCCCCAAACCCCCACGTCTGCTAAAATTGTCGTGCGAAACATTCTATTAAATCTTTTAGAAAGCACTTATATATTTTTCTAATAACTTAAATGCAATTACTCTTGGCTTAAAGCGATTCTTCCACTCGGCCTTGAGGCCTCGGTCGGAATGACAAAGAAGTAGTTGACTTAAATTAATATAGAATTCTGGAATGGTGGCCGGAGTGAATAGAAAAAAAGTAAAAACTAGTGTTAAAAATGAAATTAATTTAAAAATAAAGAATAAAAAAACATAAAAAAATAATTGTTTAAAATAACCCAATAAAAAGGGCCAGTTTCATATTTATCTGAATTTAGCCAAAAAAAAGTTTCAACAGCCTGAGGAAAAGATTTGTCTAGACATGTCTAGACATTTCTCCCCCTATATCACAGCTTATCCACAGTAATCCACAGATGTGTATAAAACTTTTTTAAGATAAATTTGCTAAATTTAAGCAAAAATAAAAAATATGCTAAAAGTATGATATGTCTTTCACATGAAGATTTGATAACAAGTTGAAAAGTATGAGATTTGTCTAGACATGTCTAGACAGAAGTATTAAAAAACTACCTCCTATTAATTTAAGAAGTAGTTTTTTATTTTTTTATGTTCTCGACAGCCTGCCTGCCGGTAGGCAAGGAATCGGACCTGTGGCCTGTTATAGAGGAGTATTTTGTTTACCATAGATTAAAAAACAGCCCCAAATTATTGGGACTGTTTTTAGTTAAATATGGTTGGTTATACCTTCTTTTATTCCTTTGCTGTTAAATAACTTTTTAATTTCATTAATGTCTTTGACATTTATATATGTTTTGAAGTCTGTCGGAGCAGAGTTGTTATTTTTTAGTTTCTTAGTAAGAAGGTATAAAAAAGTTATTTTTCTCGTGTAATAAGGGTATTGGATTTGATAGGCTTTAATATCTGACCATTCATATTGACTTTCAATATTTCCCATTAAGACATAAATGCCATTATTTTCATATATTTTTGAGCCAGAGTTATTTTTGATGAATAAAGAGCCAATAATAAAATAAAGCAATATTGGATAGCCAAAAAGTAAAGTTAATCCAAATGGGTCGCCATAACAACCAGCCAAATGAAAAGAAAAAGTACTATTAAAGAAAGGCAGTATGCACCATTTAAATTTGTCTACAATAACTCCAGGATAAACAAGTAGGAATATTAAAACCATTATACTTAGTATAAATAGTGTTATATTTCTTCTTCTTTTGTATGATAAAAAACATTCAAATAGTAGGTTATCATTTTTTGTTACCAATTCCATATTTTTAATTATATCACAATAATTTTGCTTGCATAGTGATGTGGAAGTATCCTTTGTGTTTCCAGCAGGAATCGAACCTGCATCTAGGGCTTAGGAGTCCCTTGTTCTATCCGTTGAACTATGGAAACGAATCCTTGAATTAATTCATCAAATGTTGTAAAATATAATTGCATTCAAGCTTTAAAAACTATAACAGAAAAATTATGATAATTCAATGGCTGGGACAGTCATGTTTTAAATTTCAGACAAAAAATAATGACCAAGAAATCACGGTAATTACTGATCCGTATTCAGATTCTGACAAAAGAAAAATGTCCAAAGTACAAGTTGATATTGTGACAATTTCGCACGATCACCAAGATCATAATAATTTAGATGCTATTAAAAATGATGATGTTTTTGTTATAAATGTTCCTGGAGAATACGAAACCAAGGGCGTTTTTGTTTTTGGTATTCCCGATTGGCACGATGATAAAGAAGGCAAAGAGCGCGGTCAAAATACTTTGTACAAATTCAATATTGAAGATATGGATGTTTTGCACTTGGGAGATTTGGGGCGTGTGTTGCCAGATGAACAAATAGAAAGAATAGGTAATGTTGATGTTTTGTTAATCCCAGTTGGTGGCACCTATACTATTGATGCCAAAACAGCTGTAAAGGTAATGTCTCAATTGGAGCCAAAGATTGTTATTCCCATGCATTACAAACTGCCAGGTCAGACAGATAGCAAGTTGGCTAGTGTTGATGAATTTATCAAATTAAGCGGTTTAACAGCAGAAAACATGGATAAATTGAAAATTTTGAAAAAAGATTTACCCATGGAAGACACAAAATTAATTGTTTTAAATAATTAAAATTATCATGTCTAGGAGGACAACAATAAAAAAAACAAAAACAGAACCAATTAAACCTAAACCAGTTGCTAAAAAGAAAGTGATAAAAAAAACAGTAAAGAAGGCAATTAAAAAAGTGGTTGAAAAAAAGGTTGTTAAGGTTATTAAAAGAAAAAAGCCTGTAAAACCTGTAAAAAAGGTTGTTAAAAAGGAAATAGAACAAATTGAACCAGTTGTTGAGGTTGATAGTCCCATTGTTTATGATGAAAATGGCAAACCGTATGTGATTGTGAATCGTTATGAAGAAGAATTACAGCAAAGGACAAAGTTGGTTTGGTTGGTTGTAGGGTTTTTGGCTTTAATAGCCGTGATTTTTACTTTTTGGAGTATTAAAAAGAATTTTGATCTTAAAAATGGGCAGAGTTTGTCAGATTTGGGAAATCAAATAGGCCAAACTATTGAAAGTGCACAAACTCGTTTTAATGATATGACCACTGCCATTAAGGGCGCTTCGGAAAAATTATCTCAGGAACAGCAATTATTGGAATTAAAAAATAAAGTTTTGGCACAAATCCAAACCAATGAAGATATGGCTAGTTGGCCAGAACATTCATCTGATTTATTGGGGTTATCATTAAAATATCCTGAGGGCTGGACACAAACCGAAGATAATAGTGGATTAAAATTGCAAAGTTTTGTAGCCATTGACACACCCACGATTATGGCCAGCATTAATGTTGAAAAATCAACTAGCACTGATTTGACATTGAATGGTTGGTTGAGTAATAATGCTCCCATTGAGCATGTGATTGCTACTTCAACTTTGATTATTGCTGAACAATCGGCTATAAAGTATGATTTTGGACAAATAGGAGATAATAATATTTATTATACCGTCTATATTGCCAAGCAAAATTCAATTTATACAATAAAAGTTTATTCCCAAAACGGCAAGGACGTGTATGAGCCGTTACTTAGTAAAATAATTTCAAGCATTAAATTAAAATAATTATGGCTAAAAAAATATCCCGCCATCTGAAAAAAACAGAAAAATCAGATCCAGCCCCGTTTCAGGCAACTATGGATGTAGAGCAAGGAATTAGTGAACAAACAATTACCCAAGAAGTTCAGCAGTCATATTTGGATTATGCTATGAGCGTCATCGTGTCACGTGCTTTGCCTGACGTGCGAGACGGTATGAAGCCGGTGCATCGCCGTGTTTTGTATGCTATGTGGGACATTGGTCTGAAAGCCAATGCCAAATTCCGCAAATCAGCCAATGTGGTTGGTGAAGTCATGGCCAAATATCATCCGCATGGTGATTCTTCTATTTATGACACCATGGTTCGTTTGGCTCAGGATTTTTCTATGCGTCATCCGCTCGTCAATGGCCAAGGTAACTTTGGTTCTATGGATGGCGACAGCGCTGCAGCCATGCGTTATACCGAGGCCAAGTTGTCAGCTATTGCTGAAGAAATGATGTTTGATATTGATAAAGATACTGTCAATTTTGTCCCTAATTATGACGGTGTGCATTTGGAACCGACAGTTTTGCCGGCTAAATTGCCAAATTTATTGATTAATGGCGCTCAGGGCATTGCCGTGGGTATGGCCACTAATATTCCACCGCACAACTTGCGAGAAATTGTGGATGCGACCATGCATTTGATAGACAATCCAGACTGTGAATTTGATGAGTTATTAAAATTTGTCAAAGGGCCTGATTTTCCAACTGGTGGTATTATTTATAATAATAGTGATATTAAACAGGCGTATGCCACAGGTCGCGGTGGTGTGGTTTGTCGCGCCAAGACCGAGATTGAAGAAAACAAAAGCGGTTTTCAGATTGTGGTTTCAGAGATTACTTATCAAACCAACAAAGCAACACTACTAGAAAAGATTGCCGAGCTGGTGCGTGACAAAAGAATTGAAGGCATTCGTGATTTGCGTGATGAATCAAACAAAGATGGTGTGCGCGTGGTCATTGAATTGAAACGTGATACTTATCCGAAAAAAATTCTCAATCAACTTTTCAAGCATACTCAACTTCAAGAGTCGTTTCATTTTAATATGTTGGCGCTGGTTGATGGCATTCAACCCAGGGTTTTGAATTTAAAAACTATTTTGGAAGAATATATCAAACATCGTCAGCAGATAGTCACTCGCCGTACGCAATATGATTTGAATAAGGCCAAGGATAGGGCTCATATTTTGGAAGGTTTGGTTTTGGCTTTGTCAAAAATTGATCAGGTCATTGAAACCATTAAAAAATCCAAAGACAAAGAGCAAGCTAAAATAAATTTGATTAACAAATTCAAATTATCCGAGAAGCAAGCCATAGCTATTTTGGAAATGCGGTTGCAACAATTGGCGAATTTGGAAAGAACCAAGATTGAAGACGAACTCAAAGAAAAAATGAAGTTGATTAAAGAATTGGAAACAATTTTGAAATCTCCTACTAAAATACTCGGAATTATCAAGGATGAAATTTTGGCGCTTAGAGAAAAATATGGCCAAGAAAGACGTACTCAAATTATTTCGCATGGCGTTGATAGTTTTAAAATGGAAGATTTGGTGCCTGACGATGATATTATGGTAATGGTCACCACTGACGGCTATATCAAGCGTTTGCCTCCTGACACTTTCAAAGCTCAAGGACGTGGTGGTAAAGGCGTGATTGGACTGACTACTAAAGAAGAAGACACAGTTGATTTGTGTTTTATGACCACTACTCATGCTGATATTTTGTTTTTTACTAATCGCGGACGTGTTTTCCAATTAAAGGGTTATGATTTGCCACAGGCCTCACGTACGGCCAAAGGCCAAGCCTTGGTGAATTTCTTGCAACTTTCTCCCAATGAAAAAGTCTCGGCCATTTTGCCATCAAGTGAAATTGAAAATGATAAATTTTTAATAATGGTGACCAACAAGGGTACCATGAAGAAAACTCCGATTGAAGATTTTTCTAATGTTCGTCGCTCTGGTTTAATTGCCATCAAATTAAAAAATGGTGATAACTTGCAATGGGTGCGATCAAGCAAGGGCGATGAAAATGTTATTCTCACTACGGCCGAAGGTCAGGCCATCAGATTCAAAGAAGCTGATGTTCGTTCTATGGGACGCAACGCCTCTGGTGTTCGCGGTATGAGATTAAAGAATAGCGACGAAGTAGTGGGTATGGGAATTTTTGAACCTGGAGATGATAAGACAGCCAAACTGCTGGTGATTATGGATAAAGGTTTTGGTAAACAAACCAAATTAAATTCTTATAAAATTCAAGGACGCGGTGGTAGTGGTATTAAGACCGCTAAAATAACATCAAAGACTGGAAAGATTGTTTCTTCGCATGTGGTACATGGCGATGAGCTTGATCTGATGGTGATGTCACACAAAGGCCAAGTGATTCGTTTGCCACTCAAAGCTGTTAATCTTTTGGGACGTGATACTCAAGGTGTGAGAGTGATGAGATTTAAGGAAGATAGCGATACGGTGGCGAATGTGACGCTGTTATAAAAATATTTTTTTAAAGAGACGCAATTAAATTTGCGTCTTTTTTTTATTTTAATAAATTTTATTTAATCCCTGTTTTTACTTTTTCTTTTTCTTCCAAACATAAATATAAACAACCCAGCTAACAACAATAATTAAAAACACAATCACCGCCACCAAATATTTAACTAGCCAAGAATAATTTTGATTTTTTTCTACATTTTGTGGTTGAGCGGTTATGGCGCTTTCACCAACTTTTATAATATCTCTGGCATAACGTGGTAGAATTCTATAGCCGGCACTGGTTTGCGATACAATACCAGTGATTTGTAATTTATCTCCAGTTTTAATATTTAAATCTTTTTGGTTCATGCCAGTAGTGCTTTTTATATAGATGCGCGCTTCGCCACTGCCATCGTCAAGATAAATGCTGGTGCCTTTTATTTCTATGACCTCTCCGTTTATTTGTACTAGCGAGCCTTCTAAATTTTCATCAATCTCGCCAGTGGTTACTTCATGTGGAGTTGGCTCAGGGCCACCATTTAAAATTTTGATATCTTCGGCTGTTGTTATTTTTATTCTTCTTTCTCCTCCGCTTTCTGACAAGACTCCGTTCACTTCAATGGTGTCGCCGACTTTCAAAGCTGGAAAATCTTTTTTATTGCAATATATTTGGATTCCTGATCCTGCCAGATAAAAAATTTGCGTGCCAAGCAAGCCTGGTTCTACTGACACCACGCCAGTCACTTTTACTTTTTGATTATTTTCTAAATTTCGCACTTCTTCAAGTGAAATATTAATGGTGCCAGCACTGACTGTTGAAGCTTTGACTTTTTTAGTTGTGGAATTAGCTGTTGAATTTTGTATTGTAGTGTTGGCAAATATATTTTCTGCTCCTGGCGTGACTGTGCTGGTCCAAGCCCAATGATTTTTTTCATCACGGGCATAAGCATAATCTTCTTTGGTTGGCCCGCTGTATTCCACTCGGTCTATGAGTTTATTATTTGGCGCGATTAAATTTACAGCTTCAATGCCTGTATTGTTCAAGGCGATTTGGGAAACCGAACGATAAATAACTAAAAAACTCCCGGCTTTAATTATTATAGTTGAAGAAGAAAATGTGTATTTTTTGTTGCTGTTGTCTGATAATTGCCAGCCTTTTAAATTGATGTCAATGTTGCCGATATTTTTCAGCTCAATAAATTCTTTGGTGGCTTCATCGTCCGATGGATTTGGTAAAAGTTCATTGATTATTATATCAGTGGAAGTGACAATAATTTTTTCAACACTAGTAGTGGCAATTATTTTTGGCGTGGTAGTAGAGGTGGTGGTAGCAACTTTTTTTTCAGTTGTGGTGGTTTGAGTTGTGTTATTATTTGACGAACCAGAACCAGATTGTTTGGCTGTAATGTTATTTATTTGTCCTGGCGTGGGCGTAGTGGTAATACTAAAATCATTTTGGTCGTTGCCAGTTGAAAGGCCGTCAGTATTTCTGGCTGTGGCATTTCCGTCACTAGCAACCGGTGCATTATCAGAAACATTGCCATCATTCCAAATACCATAAGCCACCTGATCAATTATGTTTCCTGACGCATCTTTTAAAACAATTAAATCGCCGGTGTTATTTAAATTACCTTTAATTTCTGAAATGACAAAAAAATCATTAGGAGCAATTAAATCTGTGGTAGTGGCGACAGTTGTGGTCGCGCCAGAGCCGTCATTTATTATTAAACCATTTAGATCAATTGAAGAAGTGGTATTATTATAAATTTCTACCCATTCCAAATTGCCAGAAGTGGGGTCAGAAACAAATTCATTAATTACTAAATCATGAAAATTAATTGTTGAAGTTGTTGATGAGTCTAATGAAGAAGTTGAATTATTATAAATAGTAATTAAGGAGCTAGTAGTAGAAGTGGCATTACTGTCATCAGTGACAGTGAGAATAATGGCAAAAGTGCCAGAGGTTGCATAGTCATGAACAGTGGTTGTGCCAACAGCTGTGTTGTCGTCGCCAAAGTTCCAAGAATAATTATTTATAAAGCCGTCGGTATCCGTGGAATCTTCGCCATCAAAATTTATAATGTCGCCTATATTTGCTGTTGTTGTATTTAATTTAATAAGAGCGATTGGCAATTTGTTTGGCAGATTGCCAGTGATATCAATTTCATCCAAGCCTGCGCCTTTTGAGCTGACAGCTGACAAAGTTTCAAATTTTATTTTTATTTGTCCATTATAATTTGTAAGATTTATTGTTGGTTGGGCGACTAGACTGGCAGTGGTGGGCGTGGTGGTAGAAATTAAATTCCAAGTGCTTCCATTGTCAGTTGAAATTGAAATAGTAATTTCTGCCATATTGGAAGTAACTGCTCCATAAGTACGCGCCTTAAAGTTTATTTTTTTATTTTCATAACCATTTAAATCAATGATTGGAGATATCAAAGTAGATGTATTGTTGGTCATGACAATATAATTATCGCCTGATGGTGCTCCTTGACTGCAATTGGTATAAATCCAGTCAGAAAAAGAATTAATATTGCCGGTGTGTTTTGTAATAATATTTATAGTTGTGGGTGCGGCCTTGACTAAAGATAAAATAAAAAAACTGGCGATGGTTGAAATCGCAACAGTAACTATTAGCAGAAATAAATTCCGCCGAAACATTGAAGAGGGAGATTATTTTTAGGGGTCATATATATTATATAACGCTTATTTTTTATTGACAATAACCGAAAATTATTTTATCTTTAAAGTAGTTTATTTTAGTCAGAGTGGTGAAATTGGTAGACACGCCAGCCTTAGGAGCTGGTGCCGCAAGGCATAGGAGTTCGAGTCTCCTCTCTGACACATATTTGATATCTCAATGAAAAAATATTTTATCAAAACCTTTGGTTGCCAAGGCAATTTTGCCGACTCTGAGCGCATGGCAACTTTTTATGAAAAGCAAGGCTACCAACCAGCTGATAATATAGAATCAGCTGATATTGTTATTATTAATTCTTGCGCCGTGCGTGATTCGGCTGAAAATCGTGTCTATGGTTTGGTTAAAAATTTAAAGATATTAAAAAAGAAAAAGTCTAATCTGGAAGTGATTGTCACTGGTTGTGTGCCAGGAGCATCATCACGAGAAAAATCTGGCCGTCAAAAAAAGAAATTGACCAAAGGTTTGCGTGATTTTGCCAGGCCAGTTGACGCCAGTCAATTTGATTTTGAAATCAAGCCCAAGAGAGGCAATCCAAAAATTATTTCCATTCCTATTTCTAATGGCTGTAATAATTTTTGTTCATATTGTGTGGTGCCGTTGGCTCGCGGACCAGAAGTGTCTCGTTCTATGAAAGAAATTATTGATGAGGCCAAGATCGCTATCAAAAATGGTGGTGAAGAAATAATGCTTATTGGTCAAAATGTAAATTCGTATGGAGCGGATTTAATTAAAGATGCAAAAAAATATAAATTGCCCAGTGGCAGAGAAATTAAGCCAGTGATTGTTAAACATCTTGGTAAATATAGATTACCGACCTTGTTTCCATATTTGTTAGAAGAAATTTGCAAAATCAAAGGCGTAAAAAAAGTATCTTTTATGTCTTCTAACCCTTGGGATTTTTCTGATGAGCTTATAAATGTGATTGCCAAATATCCGCAAATAAATCGTGAAATTCATATTCCACTTCAGTCTGGTGATGATGAAGTCTTAAAAAGAATGAATCGTTGGTACACCAGAGATGGATATTTAAAATTAATTAAAAAAATAAGAAATAAAATTCTTGGCGTTTCATTTACCACGGATATTATTGTTGGTTTTCCTGGTGAGACTAAGGCGCAATTTGAAAAAACCGTTGATTTGGCCAAGAAAATAAATTTTAATATCGCCCATATCGCTTGCTACTCACCGCGACTAGGCACTATGTCGGAAAAGAATTTTAAAAATGATGTGCCAATTTTAGAGAAAAAACGCCGTCTACACATTTTGGATGAAATTATTAATAAAAAATTGTAAACATATTGTTTACAATCGTAAACAATTATGCTATAGTACGCTTATGTTAGAATTTATAAAAAATGGCAAAGGTGAACTCCTTAATTTCTTTTTCAAGAATTCAGATGGGGTTTATTATTTAAGGGAAATTGCAAAAATTTTAAATAAAGAGCCAGCATATTATCAGAGGCATCTAGATAATTTAGTGAAAAATGGCATATTATTAGATGAGCGTAAAGGTAATTTACGTTTTTTTAAGTTGAATAAAAACCATCCCCTATATGAAGAGTTAAAAAGTATAATTTCTAAAACTCTCGGAGTAGAATTTCGTTTAAAAAGTTTAGTGAGTGGATTTGAAAAAATAGAATGCGCTTTTATATTTGGTTCCGTGGCCAATAATCAAGAAGTGGCAGATAGTGATATAGAT
>JBAXTU010000028.1:0-8760 GCA_037130015.1 bacterium
AGATAATTGTAAATCAAAAATAAACAGCCAACAATATAAGAAATTACTAAATTAGCCAAAATCAAAATAAACTGCAAACAACTAACAATAACAACCATAATCAATGGCCATATCTCTAAATTTTTAAAATTAACACCAAGATAAGTTAAGGTCAGCCCCAAAAGATAATTAACCAGCACGAATAAATAGCCGATGGCTGTTGAAACAATAATAAATAAAATGATTCTGAAAAAAATTGTCCACCACCAACCTTTGACCAAATTATAACTGCGTTTAATGGCTTGCCAAGCTCCTAAATTTTCCAACAACAAAGCATACAAAGCGAAAGAAACAAAAACACTAGCGATTATTCCAGGAATAATAAAAAATATATAAGCGAAATAAATAATCATAGCAGAAATAATTGACATTAAAACAAAACGCCAAAAATATTTTTTACCTTTCCAAAAAATTTCTTTTAGCTTTAATTCTTTATCTGCTTCACTGATAATAAAAATCTGAGAATAAGAAATTATCATACTAATAGCCATCGTAGCTAAAACAGCCAATACTGCAAATAAACCTCCACCCACCATTAAAATCTTGGCCAAAACTGAATGATTCAAATCAATACTGCCACCGACTGAAAAAACTCCAAAAAAAGCAATTATCACATAAACAATCAATAAAACTAAAATAACAGCCAATGGTATAACCAAAACACCATACAACAAAAGCATTTTTTTCCAAATCAACTTAAAAATAGACCAAGATTTCTTGACTAAATCAATGGCTCCTGGTATTTCAACTGAATTTTTATTTTCCATATTTAAAATAATTTAAGATTAATCATTGTTCATTATAACATTTATTTTAGGCTTTTGGCAAACGAACAGAAAACTCACAACCGCAATAGTTTTGATGATAAAAATCATGCTGATGGCTAAACTCCATAGCCGATTTGAAGCCATCTTGTTTTTTCCAGTCACCTGCTAAAAATTTTATTTTGTATTTTTTGGCTAATGCTCGTCCTAAATTATTTATGGCAATAACATCTTTGTGCGGACTAATGGAAAGAGTGGTAGCAAAAAATTCAAAGCCATTAGCGCTGGCATATTCAGCCGTATTTTTTAATCTACCATAATAGCACAGTTTGCAACGCTTACCTCGTTCCGGTTCTTTTTCCAAACCCAACATGCCTTCAAGCCATTTTTGATGATCTCTTTTGGGACAAATAAAATTTATACTCTGAGACTTAAAAAAATTTTTAGCTTCAGCTTGACGATGATTATATTCTTCTTCTGGATAAATATTGGAGTTGTCATAAAAAATGGAAACATCATATTGTAAAATAAATTTCTGCGCCAAAAATCCACTACAAGGCGCGCAACAAGTATGCAATAAAAGCCCGGGCTTAGTCATGTTTCAATGTTTTAACAAAACTTTCTGCTTCTTCCAAAATGCTTTTTAAATTCTTGAATTTCATATATTTTTGCGCAGTTTTTAAATCAAACCAAGCATAGCCATTATGCTCATGAGAAATTTTTGGTTCACTGCCCATGGCCGTGCCAGCCAAATATAATACAAATTCTTTGCGGATCAACTCTGATTTGCCATCACGATTTTCTTTGAAGAAAAAATGAGTTTGCTGTCGCCAACCGTCTATAAGTTTTACTTTAAGTCCGGCTTCTTCAAACAACTCACGCTGAGCTGCTTCCATTTCGGTCTCGCCTTGCTCTACATGACCCTTGGGAAAATTCCAATAATTACCGCGATGATACAAAATTAAAAATTGCAAACCCTCTTGAGGATTGTGCCTAAAAACTATTACACCGGCTGATTTTTCATGAGTCATATTTTATTATTTTAAATATTTTTTTCCTTTCAAGCTTTCAGGCAAATATTCCTGATCTTCTTGATAATCAAAATCCGGACTATACTTGTAGTCTTTACCATAATTCAAATCTTTCATTAATTTGGTCGGAGCATTACGCAGATGAATTGGCACTGGTTCGTCCATGGTTTCTTTCACATCTTTTTGTACTGACAAATAAGCGCTATACAAATCATTGCTTTTTTGGCATCTGGCCAAATACACCACCACTTGAGCCAAAATCACATTACACTCTGGCATGCCAATATAATGAACCGCCTGATAGCCGGCCACAGCTTGCACCAAAGCTTGCGAATTGGCCAGTCCCACATCTTCTGAAGCAAAACGCACCAAACGTCTGGCCACATAAAGTGGATCTTCGCCAGCTTCTAACATTCTAGCCAACCAATACAAAGAGGCATCAGCGTCTGAACCACGAAGCGATTTATGTAAAGCTGAAATAATATTGTAATGTTGTTCGCCAGACTGGTCATACAAAAAATGAGACTTCTGTAATGACTCTTTGATAGTATCTTTATTTAATTCTATTATATCATGTTTATCAGCTTTTGTAGCGCGAACAGAAAATTCCAAAGCATTGAGGGCAATGCGCGCATCACCATTGGACAAACTCGCTAAATAAATAATCACCTCATCATCAACTTTTATATTTAAATGGCCAAGACCCTTGGCTTTATCAATAACAGCGCGACGCAAAATATCAGCCAAATTTTCCACTGATAATTGTTCTAACACAAAAACTCGCGAACGCGACAATAAAGCCGAATTCACTTCAAAACTGGGATTTTCCGTGGTGGCTCCAATAAGTACAATTATACCCCTTTCCACATGAGGCAAAAGCGCGTCTTGCTGGGATTTGTTCCAACGGTGGATTTCATCAATAAACAAAATGGTGCGTTGGTTGTTGTATTTGCGTTTGCTCTCGGCCGACACGATAATTTCTTTTAAATCTTTGACACCACTGGTCACTGCTGAAAAAGAAACAAAATTAGAGTTGGTCAAATTGGCAATAATGCGTGCCAAAGTGGTCTTACCAGAGCCTGGCGGACCCCAAAAAATCATAGACGGAATCTCGTCTTTTTCTAGTAGTTGCCGAAGTAGCTTCTGAGGCCCTAAAAGCTCATTTTGACCAACAAAATCCAAGAGAGCCGTAGGACGCATCCTCTCGGCTAAAGGGGCCTCTGAGGCCAGTTTTTGGGCTAATTTTTGATCAAATAGGTCCATCTGAGGGTATTTTACTCCCCTTCCTGTTTTCTGCCAACCATTGACAGAATTAAATATGTGTGCTATAATAAAATTATTCAATTTTGAATGAAAAAAACAGGCCTATAACAGGCCACAACAAAAGGAGAAAACAAATGAAATTAGGTATTGCTCTTTCACTTTGCGTTTTTGGTATTGGTCTGTTAATTTGTCTACACGACTTCTATGTCTTAGGTAGCGATGACAGTCAAGAGCGTTTTATCGGCTTGGGATTGATCGGCCTGACCTTTGTCATGCTAGCCGGCCTCTTGCTGTGGGACATCACTGGCTTTATTAGTGATTGGCGCACCAAAAAACGCGACACCGGCTCGGTTATTATGGCTGTACCAGTCATGATTTCCTTACTACTAGCTAGTGGCGAAACCGAAAATGTGGCTATGAATTTAATAGCTTTCGGCGTCGCTATCGCCTTTGCCGGCATCGGCTGGCTGATCAATCGCTGGCCCATTGCCAGTGATCAACAAAAAGTTGCGGAAGAACCGCAACAATAATCACCACCCCCATCGAAACCAAACACCCCCAAGCAATACTGCTTCGGGGGTGAATTTTTTTATTTTAATTTCCTCCAAATCTCCTTTGTCTATTTTCAAAATTTTCAATCGCTCCATCCAAATCTTTTTCAGTAAAAGCCGGCCAGTGACAATCCACAAACAATAATTCGCTATATACTGATTCCCAAGTCAAAAATCCAGATAATCGCTGTTCACCAGAAGTACGGATAATCAAATCAGGTTCACTCTGGCCTGAGAGCCAAATATTTTCCGAAATCATTTTTTCATCAACACTTTCGGCTAGTACACCGCTACTTATAATTTTTTTGACCGCGTCCACAATCTCCAGTCGGCCACCATAATTCAAACAAATATTCAAAGTACCCTTGGTATTGTTTTTGGTTTTTTCCTCAGCACTTTCAATTGCCTTGACCAATTTTTCTGACAAGCGATCACGACTGCCAATAACTTTTAATCTAATTCCACGGCCATTAAATTCTTCAATTTCGTCCGTGAGCGCATGATGCAATAAATTCATCAGATAATCAACTTCGTCTTGGGCTCTATTCCAATTTTCAGTGGAAAAAGCATAGACAGTCAAAGTTTCAATTCCGCGCGTAATACACCACTCGCCCGCCTCTTTCATTTTGTCATAGCCTTTGCGGTGCCCTTCAAAGGCGGGCAGACCATTATCTTTGGCCCAGCGACGGTTGCCATCCATGACGATGGCCAAATGTTTTATTTTAGTCATTTATTTCAAATTAAATTCAGATTTACTGATTATAACATGAGAAAGTGGCATTGACAAACAATAAAAACCATCCACTTATAAGAAGATGATTTTTACTTTGGTAATATTTTATTTTTTGATTGTCTATATTATAACATAGATTATTATAAAAATAAAAACTACCCCTGGGGATAGTTTTTATTTATTTTAAATTATCGGGCTGGGCGGAATTGAACCGCCGTCACGCGAACCCGAATCGCGTATAATGCCGTTATACCACAGCCCGTCTTTAATCAATTAAAAATTACGAATTAAGAATTAAGAATTTTATATGTCGCAATACCAAAGGCCACTGAAACATTCAAACTTTCTTTTATGCCCTTCATAGGAATATGCACGATAGCATTTGAACGTTTTAAAAGTGACTCAGAAACTCCAGTCACTTCATTGCCAACAATAAGCGCCATTTCTAACTTCGGCTTAAATAGGCTAACATCCAAACTGCCTTTTGTCAATTCAAGCGAAACAATCTGCATCCCCTGTTTTTTTAATTTTTCTACCAATCTCCAGGCATTCTGCACATGCTCCCAAGGAACTGATTTTTCCGCTCCCAAAGAAACTTTGAGCACGCCAGATTGCTCGGGCGTGCCAGTAATACCGCACAAATAAATTTTTTTGATACCTAATGCGTCAGAAGTGCGAAAAATTGATCCAACATTATACAAACTCCGCAAACTATCGCAAATCACCACTACTTCTGATTTTCTTTTTTTAGCCATTACAGATTTTATTTTACTAATTTTCCAGGTCCTTTAGGATCATAGCCATTCATTACTTCATCGCCGTCTTTATAGCCATCACCATCTGTGTCAGCCTTGTTGGGATCAGTACCGTAAATTTTTTCATCAAGATTAGATAGGCCATCTTGATCATAATCTAAATTATCTATTTCTCCGTTTAAATTATCAATTGAACTAGTACTATCACCAAAGTCTGAAGCAGACATCATTTTAGACGTAAGCTCGCTCATAACATCTTTAAATGGTGTGGAACTGACAGGAGCCGTAATCTTTATAGCTTTATTATAATTGGTGACTAGCAGAGACTGACTAATTTTTATGGTCATATCTTTGTCATCAAAGCTAAAATCAGCCACAACTTTTCTGAAAACTAGCGTCTTTTTGCCAATCCAAACTTCACCACCAATAGTGACGGATTTTAATTGCTCGTCTAGATTTTTTAAATATTCATCTGTGCCAGTAGCTGACAAAAGTTGCTTATTTTTGGCTTCTTTGTCCAAATCCATAGCGAATTTTTTGAAAGCTTCTTTGTCAAAATCCATTTTTAAATGATAGGAATTTTCATTGTCTATTTTTTCGTAGCCCAAACTCGTCAATTTAATAAAACTGTTTTTATTGTAAGCAACAATTATTTTGTCGCGCCAATCTTCAAACTCTTTGGCACTGGCACTGGTTGAAGAAGCATCCACTTTAAAACCATACTGATCATGCAAATCATTAAGATTTATTCTAATCCATTTATCATTAACACTGCTTAAATCAATCATGCCTAGTGGCGGAATACCCTTAATTTTCAAATAAAAATTTTCCTTATCAGCCATTACATAGCTAATGGTTGGAGAAAAACGCACCGCGCCAACCAAAGGAATGTCTATGGTGGTGGGCAAATCAATTGTCGTCTCCGAGGCTAGATTAGGCGCAATTTTATTATTTACAAAATCTGTTTTGGAATTAACCTTAAAATTAATATTTTGGTCAATCATAGTACCAACTATGGAGGTGAAAGTGTCTGAAAGTGTTGTCTTTGGCTTAAAATCAACACTCAAATCATAATTAACAGATTCTGATTTTACATTTTTTAAATTATCCAAAGCGCGACTGAAAGCATCTTCGGGAGTGAGTGTGATATTACTAAAATAATAAAAAGCGCCAAAACCAACACCAACAATTAGTAAAATAACAAAACCAACAACTATCATGGCCATTTTTTTATTTGGCTGTGATGGCGGTTCAGTATGTCCGGCTGGCATAGTGACGGGAGAGTTAAAAGATAATCCTTCTTCAGTCATAAATTTATTTATTAATATTGTAAAACAGTATGAATACTCTTAACTTCTTCATACTCATGGAAAACAATTTTTTTAATATTAAAAGTACCATGTTTTGGAGCTTCGGTATAACCCTGCATAGACGCCTCAGCCAACCAACCTGATTTGAGCCAATCAACTAGCCATTCATTAACATATTTTGGATCTTCTTGATCCATGCCAGCTCCAATAGATTCCAACCATTTACGATTGAATTCCTCTTGACTGCCAATAGGCGGAGCCATAATAATTGGCAATCCCAATCCGCAATAAAAAGACAACTCACTGGGTTTGGTCCATAAAATATCAGTGGTTCTTAGACATTTATTAAAATCAATAAAATAATCATCCTTTTTGGCATTAAAAACAATTTTAATATTCTTGCCTAAAAATTTATCCAGACCTATTTTAGCTATTTCTTGACGAAAATATTTTTCAACATCAATATTAACACCAGCTACTAAATTCAGATTAAACTGCCCATCAATAATTTCCTGTTTTAAGCTCTGGGCTATTTCCATGCCCAATTCCCGTTGAGCGCCAGCTCCGCCAACACAAAAAGTGATAGTGACCGGCCTAGAAGAAGACATCTTTAATTTTTTTGAACCCAACTGTCCAACCAAAGTCTTTTTATAGCGATTGATGTAAATTTTTTGCGGATCAAGCTGAATAAGTCTGCGTCCAAGATCTTCTTTAATTGTTTTTAAGTGTAAACCAACATTTTCATTGGGCAAAGGAAAACCAGTCAAAAAAATACGGCTAGCATCAACGCCATATAGTTTTAGGCGTTCTTCAACCCTTCTATTAGATGCCAGATAGATAATGCGACTGTCTTTTGGCTTGGGTGGTACCCAAGTGCGGGAAATATCAGCATCACACAAAATACAATAAATTTCTCCGGGATAATTGAAATATTCAGCCATCATGGCTGTGACAAAAAAAGTAGTAACAAGTGGTCTTGGTTTTTTGGCTAATTTGTCTATTAAATGCTTACCCCAATCGGCTTTCCTAAAAAGTTCATAAGTCTGCTTAAGTTGTATATTGGATTTTGACAAATCACGACGCGGATAAAATGCTGGAATAGTCTGTAATTGATCATAAAATTCAAAAATTTTATCGCCAATAAACGGCACTTTTTTAAAACGAGAAATAAACTCATACAACATACGGCTGTCAGTCCAAATCAGTTTGTCTTTTTCCGGTATGCCCGGATAATCATTGGCTGTAATAATCTCACCACCTTCGGCTATTGATTTGAATGGATAGGCGGCACGCTGGTGGCCATAACCCATATCAACAGTGACAATCCAAGCTGTTTTTATTTTTTTACTAAGCATAAAATAACAAATTTAAATTTATAGTTTAATTATAACTAAAAACCCCGTTCTTATCAAACGGGGTTTTGAAACTATAAAATAATAAATCTTATAGAACAGCTTCTTTGGCGGCTTTGGCCACACGGAATTTGACAACCACTTTGGCTGGAATCTTGATACTCTCGCCAGTGGCTGGATTACGGCCTTCGCGCGCTTTTCTGTGAATCTTCACTAATTTACCCAAGCCTGGAACCACGAATTCACCGCTCTTTTTAACTTCGGTATAAGCCATCTCGGCCATTGTCTCTAATATACCGCCGACATCTTTTTTGCTCAAACCGGTTTTGTCAGCCAAGGTGGCCACGATTTGTGATTTGGTCATTTTTGCCATAAGGATCTTTTTTTATTTATTAGCTTAATTAAATTTTTTATATTAATTCTAGATAAAAGTTTTCCACAAGTCTTTTAGCTATTACTATTATATAGCATTTTCCAAAAAAAACAAGCAAAAACCAACTAATTTTTTCTTTTAGCAATCACTCTCTGCCAAAAATTGGCAGACACATCATCTTCATCTGATTCATCTTCACTCACATAACGCACCTCATTATCGTCTATTTTTTTATTTTTTATTTTTGAATTATCAGTAAAAAATGTCTGAGATGAGCCAAAATAACTGGCTTTTGAGCTTGGAGCGACTTGCCACTCTTCATAGGCACTTTCCGGCAACTCTTTGATAAACTGAGACATTTGCGCTAGGTTTTGGCCATAAGAAGAAAATAAAGTGTAGGTCAGATATAATTGACTTTCAGCGCGCGTGACCGCCACATAAAACAAACGGCGTTCTTCTTCAATATCATTTTGACTGGACATGGACTTGGCGCCAGGAAATTGACCGTCAATCAAACCAATGACAAAAACAGCTGTCCATTCCAAACCTTTGGCTTGGTGAATAGTGGATAAAGTGACTGCCTCAGTAC
>JBAXTU010000029.1:0-8563 GCA_037130015.1 bacterium
CAAATCACCCTGCCCATTGACGGCTTTAATACCGCTTTTAGTGAGCGTGCCTAATTGCCCCATCAATCTTTTAAAATTCAATCGTTGAAAAAGATCAATGACTTTGTTTTGGTCAAATTCCTTAAAACGGCAATCTGCTAAATTAAAATCAATGGGCGCATCCAGCACAATCGTAGCCAGTTTTTTGGACATCTCGGCCTGCTCTTTTTGATCAATCAATAATTGTCTGATACGATCTTTTATTTTTGGTGAATTGATATTTTTATAAATATTTTCAATGGAGCCAAAATTTGTCAAAAGCTCAATCGCACCTTTTTCGCCAATACCTTTGACCCCAGGGATATTATCAGAAGTGTCGCCACGGAGTCCTTTGTAATCTATAAGCTGATCCGGATTTAGACCGCCAAATTTTTCCCTCACCTCAGCTTCACCACACAAAATAGTTTCACTCATACCTTTTTGTGGCAACAAAACTTTGGTATTATAATCAACCAACTGAAGAGCATCTTGATCACCAGTAATAATTATAGTTTCAATGTCTGGCCTGTCCACCGATTTCAGGTGAGCAATCGTACCGATCAAATCATCAGCCTCAAAACCTTCCACGCCAAAAATACTAATGCCAAAAGTTTTTAAAACTTCTTTGACTAGAGGAATTTGTTCATACAATTCATCAGGCTGTTTGGTGCGGGTGGCTTTGTATTCCGTATAAGCTTCATGACGAAAAGTCTTGCCACGCAAATCAAAACAAGCCACCACATAATCAGGCTTTAGGTCTTTGATAGTTTTGAGAAAAATAGAAGTGAACCCATACACCGCATTGGTCATTTGGCCATCTTGACTGGTGAGTGGTGGCAGAGCGTGAAAAGCACGGTGAATCAGCGCATTGCTATCTATAATTAATAATTTTTGTTTTTTAGTCTCCATAAAATTTGATTTTTAATGCTTGTATTATAGCTTTTTGTCACCCAAAAATCAATGCAAATTTTAAAGATAAAAAAACAGGGTGACCATGATAGGTGACCCTGTGAATTGGTAATGAAGGTGCTTTATGCGAAAGAATAAGCTTCCACTGATTGCCGTGTCAGACACATTTCTTTTTCTAAAAGCAAATCTTCAAGAAAGATGATGTTGGCTTCTGGTAAGTTGCCAATGTCACGCAACTCCGAAGAAATGGTGTCGTGAGATGAAACAATATTGACCATCTTTTGGCCAAAACGCTGACTGACAGCGCCAAACTGACCTTTGCCCAAAAACATTTCCAGGGCCACGCCATAATGACTGTCGCCGGAAAACAAAACTAATCCGTCTAACTGTTCACCAGATAATAATGGCAAAAATATTTCTGGCACAACCAGGTGGTCAATATCTGACTTATCAAATGCAACTTTGCCGTTGACAGAATCAACGTTAATTTTCTTGGGATCAAAATTATCTATAATTATGTCGGGGTCTTTTTCAAATTGTTCAAATTCCCCCAATGAAAGAAACCCTCTCGCTTTTGACAACGAGAAAAAAAACTTAGTTGATAGGCATTTATAATTGCCCATAATCTCTTTGACTGTTTCGTAAGGACTTAGATGACGGTCAGTTCTTTTTTCTATGGCATTAATAGCGCCAAGAAAATTTTGTCCGTCAATCAAGACAAACACCTTACGTCCAATAAGCTCAGGACTGGACAAAACCAAATCCTCTTTATCATTAGCATAGGCGACATAACGGCTATTTTTGTTATCAAGATTAGATCTCTTCTCCAAAAAAACCGATAAGCTTTGTCCTGCTAATTCCTGAGCACTGATGAGCGAATCAAGATGCTCATTAGGAAAAACCACAAAACCTTTATGGCAAGAAATCCATTTAGATTTCTTTCCGTGATATTGTGGGTTTTCAAAAAACCTCAAAGTTGCAAACACTTTTATACCTCCATTTAGTTTTAAAGAACCATTATTATATCAACTCCATCGCAGCAATGGACGTGATTGATTATACTAACAAATTTCTACCAAAATGTCAAGCCCTAAACAACCTGATTGAACTTGACCCCATCAATAAAGCCTTTTATATTCTCTGTGGTAGTATGAATAATCCGTTCCAGAGCTTCTTGGCTGTAAAAAGCGATATGTGGCGTGAACACCACATTATCATGACTAAGAAGAATATGATCTTTTATCAAACATCCAAGTGCTTCCAATTTTTTTGGATCATAAAGTAATTGTTTTTCTTCTTTTATCAAATCCTCTCCCTCCATCACATCTAATCCGGCACCGCCAATAATTTTTTTATCCAAGCCATAAATCAAAGCTTCTGTATCTACTAAACCACCTCTGGCTGTATTAATAAGCAAGGCACCTTTTTTAAATAATTTAATATTATCCTTATTAATCAAATGATGTGTTTTTTTATTATAAGGCACATGCAAAGTGACAATGTCTGATTTTTTTAACAATTCATCAAGTGGTGAATATTTAAAACCCATGCTTTCACACAAAAATCTATCTTGATTAATATCAGAAACCAAAACTTCCATACCAAAACCTTTGGCAATCTTGATTACATGATAACCAATATTGCCACCACCAATTACACCAATAGTTTTACCTTCCAAATCAAAACCTTTCAGTCCTTCAATAGAAAAATCATTGCGCAAAACTCGCATATAAGATTTGTGGACATTGCGAGACAAGGCCATGATTAAAGCAAAAGTATGTTCGGCTACTGTATTCTCGCCATAGGTCGGCACATTAGCCACTTTAATTTTTCTCTTGGTTGCTTCTTTAATATCAATATGATCAAAGCCAGTGGAACGAGTGGCGATAAGTTTTAATTTTGGCAAAAATTTTAAAATCTTGGCATCAATTTTGGAATAAATAAAAACCGAAACCACATTAAAATCTTTTATTTCTTTAACATTTTTTTCATTCAAGGGTTCGGTAAAAAATTTAAGCTCACATTTTTTTAAATCTTTTTTTAATAATTTTTGTTCCCATCCTTGAAGTTCAAAAAAAGCGATTTTTGGTTTGGTCATAAATTTATTTGATAGTTATTTTTAGATCCGGTGTTTTAAATTTTTTATTGCTAACATCAAACATATTGGCATAAATAGTGTAATCACCCACAGCCGGTTTTTTGTCCCAATTCAAAGTGACTGTAGCTGATTTAGGATTAATAGAAACAATATATTTTTCCAAAGTCTGAGTAGCTGATAAATAATAAAAATCCATTTTTTGAGCTTGTTGCCAATTAGTAAGCGTGCCTTTAAGCACTATGGGCGAAGTGGAAGCAGTAAAAGTGGTTTTGGTGGTTGTCCATTTGAAAGCTGGGTTAGTATTGGCAAAAGAAAAATTAAGTGTGACTTTTTTTGTCGCCGTATTTTCCAAATCATCTTTGACCAACACTTTCAAAACATGACGCCCGCTATTAAAACTAGCTAAATCAAGGGTGGCATCATTGGTATTATTTTGTGTGGCAACTAATTGATCATCAATATAAAATTCCATGGCTTTGATTCCACGTTTGGCCGAGGCTGTCACTTCCACCGTCAAAGAACTTTCTCTGACATTTTGTCCGTCTAGAGGATTAATAATAATTAGACTTGGTTGATCTCCGGCCAAATGAATATTGTCATATTCAGTAGGAACACTCTCGGTTGAGGTGTTGCTTTGAATATTTTGTTTAACGGCCCAAGCCTGAACAGCTTTTTCCCAATTTTCAAATTGTGAATCACTGGCTGGATTTGATGGCGCAGATCCGCGTGGATCATCTTTATTAACATAATACAAAATATCATGCATAGCTGAAACCGTAATTTCTTTGAGAGTTGAAGATGGTGTGTATTGTGTGGCTAATTTACCACTCATAGTATCTATTTGCACAGTCTGACCACCGCTAGTGTCGCCATCCAAAACCGGTTTGCCTGTGACAATCGGCTGTGGCGCTGTGAATTTTTCAACTGGCGTACCTTTTGACGCTTCGGCCATAAACTGATTCCAAATTGGAGCGGCTATCTGCGAACCATCAGCGCCTTTTTTCATAGCGTCGTTATTATTATTACCAACCCAGACACCGCAAACAAGTGACGGCGTATAACCCATAGTCCAAGCATCACGAAAATCATTGGTGGTACCGGTCTTGGCGGCTACTGGCCTGTCTGATAATGTTAGATAATTCTTGGCGCCGAACACATAGGTGCGCGCTTCATTATCAGACAAGATACTGGTGGTGAGACGGGTAATTTCCGAATTAATCACTTGCTCGGTTTTGTCCTTGTACTCATAAAGCGTCTGACCATTTTTATCTTCAATTTTTAAAATCGGATTAATCTCGTGCTTCATGCCTTCTTGCGACAATGTGCCATAAGCGCCAGCATGTTCTAAAAGTTTTACTTCACCGCCACCGAGCACAATAGATAAGCCAAAACGTTTACGATCGCTAAGTGTGGTATAACCAAGTTTGTCAGCCAAATTTAAAATATTATCCAAGCCAGTGAGATAGGTGGCTTTGACTGCCGGAATATTTAGTGACCCAGCCAAAGCTTTTCTAAAAGTAATTGGACCGCGTTCTTTTAAATCATAATCTTGCGGTTGATAGGGAGTGGCACCAGTAGTATCAAAATTTGTATTCACATCATAGACGACAGTGTCTGGCGTGTAGCCTTTGATAAAGGATGCCGTATAAACAATGGGTTTAAAAGACGAACCTGGCTGACGATTACGCAAAGACACATTAACTTGGCCGTCAATTTTTTCATTAAAATAATCAACCGAACCAACCATGGCCAATATTTGTCCGGTCTTAGGATCAAGCGCCACCAGTGAGGCATTGGTAAACTGATATTTAGCGCCATTTTTTTCCACGCCCGCAGTCACTGCATCTTCAGCCATTTTCTGTTTGTCCAAATCAATAGTGGTAATGACTTTTAATCCTTCTTGATTTAAAAAATCATCACCGTATTTTTGCGCTAATAAATCTTTGATATACATCACAAAATGTGGCGCGATCATGGATTCAGATGAAGGCCTAAAAATAATTTTTTCCTGCTTGGCAACTTCAGCCTGATCTTTGGTGACATAACCTAATTCCACCATGGAATCCAAAACCCATCTTTGTCTAGTCATAAGCGCATCCAAATGAGTGCCATATGGAGAATAATAAGTAGGCATCTGAGGGATAGCCGCCAAGATAGCACTTTGGGCCAAGCTCAAATCTTTGGCTGACTTTCCAAAAAATGTCTGGGAAGCCGCTTCAATACCATAAATCACCGAGCCATACGGGATTTCATTAAAATACATTTGCAAAATCTGATCTTTGGTATATTTTTTTTCCAATTGATAAGAAATCAAAATCTCTTTGATTTTTCTGATATAAGTTTTCTCGTTGGTTAAAATGGCATTTTTAACAAACTGTTGAGTGAGTGTGGAACCGCCAACCTTACTGCCGGTAAAAATATTCAAAATAATTGAACGGGCAATGCCTGTCAAACTAATGCCATTGTGAGTATAAAAATTTCTGTCTTCGGCCGTGAGTGTAGCGTTGATGGAATTTTTTGGCATGTCAGTCAAATTGATAAGCGTGCGTTTGACATCACCATGAATATCATATAATACAGTATTGCCTGTGCGGTCATAAATTTTGGTGCTGAGTGTGACAGTACGGTTAATAATACCATCTGGAGATGGCAAATCTTTGGACACCCAAGCCAACATAGCCATGGCAAAAATTCCGCCCAGGAGCGACAAGCAAATTACCAAAGGAATTAAAAAACCCAAAATCTTTTTAAAGATTTTTTTGTCTTTTGGCTTTTTGGAAAAACCATTCCAATCAGAAGAACTATGACGACGAGGCGCTTCATTTTTTTGAACATAAGTCGGGCGCTTCCAGTCTTGCACTGTTTTATTCAATTGCGGTATAGTCATAATATTTAAATTTAAAAAAATTATTTCTTGTAAAATTTGGTAGCCTCCTCTGGCGACAAACTATTAATATATAATCCAAAGCCGATTTCCATGCCAGCTACCCACGGCCCTTGACGAGGCACAATCTTTAAACAAAAATGCTGATCAGGATCTCTTATAATCTGATGAAAAAAATAATTATAAGCCAAACCCAGAGAATTTATCTTGGTCAACGCTTTTTTAAGCATAGTAGCAAGCGAAACAAGCTCTGTTTTTTTAAGCAGTCCAATATTATCAATATGACGTTTACTCATCAGCCAAATTTCGTATGGATGCTGTGAAGCCCACGGACAAAAAGCCATAAAATTATTATCCTGCCACACCAGTCGCTGGCTATTTTTTTCTTTTTTGACAATATCACAATAGGGGCAAGAATCATGTTCCAGTCTGTATTTTACGGCCTGCTCGGTTTCGCTCTTGACCATGGGTGTCAAAAACTGGCTGGCAAAAATTTGCGAATGGCTATGAGCCAAGGAAGCGCCAGCTTCACGGCCTTTGTTTTTGAAAATTTCTATATAACTGATTTTTTTGTCTTGGGATAATTTTTTTGTTCGCTCGGCATATACTTCAAATAATTTGACAATATGGCCAAGTGGCAAATCAGCCAAGTCAATTTCGTGCTGTGGCGATTCAATGACCACTTCCTGATAGCCATAGGCGTTTTTATTTTTAGGGCTGAGCGCTGGAAATTTATTGGCAATCACCTTTATCTGCCAAGACTTGCTTTTAGCATTTTTAACAGTCAAAATTTCCCGTCCAGCTGATTTGTCGGCTGGCGGACAAAAAACACAAGCCTTCACCGGAGCGCAAACCTGCACTGGCTTGGGACAGTCATGCGGACGTTTGGACACGTTAGGCGAAATAATCACATATCTGTCCAAAAAATAATCTTGTCTAAGATGAGATTTCATTAATTTATTATAACATAAATAAGCCAAAAAACTCAATCAATAATAATTAGAATTATTTACTTGTTTTTCTAAAAGTGCTACTATTATAGCATAGAAACATTTAATTATTAACATCAAAAGTATGGCTTTATTTAAGAAAAAAGAAGCCCCAAAAGACAGTGGCGCCAATATTAATAGCAAATTAAACGACAAAAAATTTCTTGCCTACCTAGAGACAAAAAAACTTGATCCGGAAGATGTTAATGATGAAAAAATAATGGGAGACCATCTTCAAAATTTTGAAAATAGTCAAAAAGCCAGCAAAGAAGTCAGTAATTTTTTGCGCCGAGCCATTGGTAAAGAATTAAAAATAGATATTGGTCCAGTTATTTCAAACATAGAGACATATTTAGGCACTCTTGATGAAAAAAAAATTGGCTAATTACTCCAATCAATTCAGCAATATGAAGCCTCCAGGCAAAAAATCGCGGGTAAAGAAGAACAGCTAAAATCTTTAATAGAACAAAGTGGCGGAGACATTGATGATGCCATAAGAATTAAAACACGCCCAACAGGAAAAAAGAAAAAAACAGATGCAATAAAAACATGGCTAAAAGGAGAAACTTTGGCTGATCAAGAAAAAGCCGACCTAGAAATCCTCAAGCAACAAAAAGAGGAAATGGCACAAACCATGTCTTTTTTACCACAAAGAATAAGAGCTGAAATTGAAACACTAGTAAGACAAAAAATGGCCGACATAATAGACACAAGCAAAAATGAAAAGTTTGTCAGTCGTCAGAAGACTTTTGAAAGCATGGGAGATATGGAGGACAGCATGGCAGAACTGGGCATAAACTCAGGAGATATAGAAAACGCTGGCGATGAAATGGAAGATATATTTAAAGGAGAAATTTATACGGCAATTACCAATGCTAGTAGTGGTAGCAATCCTTTATCCAAAATGGAAAATACTATTAACTCTTTTCTTAGCCTTAAAAAAGCAGGCAATAAGACCGGCAGTGACGTCAGAGAAATGATCAAAGATACTTTAGAAAAAAGTGCTAATAGTTCATCAACTCCTTTGGCCACCAGGATTATTCTTAAAAAAGCTTTAAGTAATTTAGGTTTATAATAATTATCAATAAAATAATTTCATATGACCAATAAAAAACCAACCGATGACAAGCAACTGGCAGATCTATTGGCAACGGGAAAAATTGACGAAGCCAAAAAAATAATGGAATCTATAATCAATACCGACCTAACCGAGGAACAAAAAGGCGAGGTGTATACCAACTTAGCCATGGCTGCCATGAATGCCGAAACTGTCGCCAACAATAAATACGAAGCCATGTTGGATAATGCCATCAATACCATCAAAAGCTTGGATAAAAAAATAGAAACAGTTGAAACTGATGACAAAATTTCCCAAGTCAAAAAGCAACTAGATCAAATGTAAACAGATATTTTAAAAACAGCTCCGATTGGAGCTGTTTTTTATTTTCGGAGAGGGGGAGATTCGGTCACAACTCTCCTCGGCTTCCGCCTCGGAGGTCGCGACCCCGCCTCGCGGTTTGGCTCGCCAAAACACTCACCAAACATCGCTCCGGCTTTCGAATCCCCCACGCACGCCAAACAGTTGGCGTGCTCTCTCCTCATTTCGCTTCGCTACATTCGGTGTTTGTTGGACAAAGTTCGAAACTATTTCGAGCAAAATCCAAA
>JBAXTU010000003.1:0-59217 GCA_037130015.1 bacterium
TTGAAAATGATAATAAAGAATTAGATAAATCAGATTTTTTAATAAGAGGGTTAGTTGAATTATTGGATATATTAGATGATATTGATTTAAAAGGTAAAAAAGATTTAGTGCGTGCAGACTTTAATGTACCGCTCGTCAATGGTCGAGTGGGGGCGAGCGAGGACTTTCGCATTGTTCGTACAGCTCCGACCATTGAATATTTGATTAAAAAAGGTGCCAAAGTTATTATTATGGCGCATCTTGGTCGTCCCGCCCATATTGCTTCGCAAAATATTGCGGGCAAGCTAGATTTTATAGTCAATCCAAAATTAAGCTTGAAACCAGTCGCCAAACGATTATCTCAAGTTATTAAAAAACCGGTAAAATTATCACCGGAAGTTATTGGCAAAGAAACAGACAAATTGGTTGCCAATTTAAAAAACGGTGAAGTTTTGTTGTTAGAAAATATCCGTTTTGATGCGCGAGAAGAAAAAGCCGACAAGGTTTTTACCAAACAACTCTCAAAACTCGGTGATATTTTTGTTAATGACGGTTTTGCGGTCTCTCATCGCGACCAAGCTTCTGTTTCCACGATTCAACAATTTTTGCCATCTTATGCCGGCTTGCTTTTGACTCAAGAAATTGATTATTTGAGTCGCGCCTTAAAAAATCCAAAAAAACCATTGGTCGTAATTATTGGTGGCGCCAAGATTTCCACCAAAATGAAAGTGATTAAAAATTTCACCAAAGTTGCCAAACACATTCTTTTGGGCGGAGCTTTGGCTAATACTGTTTTGCATGTTATGGGTGTGTCCGTGGGAAAATCAATGGTTGAACCGGAAATGTTCAAAGAAGTGAAGAAATTCAAATTAACTGACAACCAAATCGTGGTGCCAGTGGACGGTGTGATGGGCAAAAGCTATCAAAGTAAAATTGGTCACATGGATGCGTTGGCTGATATCAAGTCTAATGAATTGGTTTTGGACATTGGACCGGAAACTGTTAAATTGTATAGCAAAATACTCACCAGCGCCAAAATGGTGATGTGGAATGGGCCAATGGGACTGATTGAAAATCCACAGTTTGCCAAAGGCACCAAAGGTTTGATAAAATTTTTAGCAAATAGCCAGGCCGAAACCATTGTCGGTGGAGGCGAAACCGTGCAGATGATCCGTCGTATGAAATTGCAAGATAAATTTAGTTTTATTTCCACTGGCGGGGGAGCCATGTTGGAATTTTTGGAAGGCAAGAAAATGCCGGGATTAAGAAAAATAATTAAATAATTAAAAAAATAATATGGAGGAACAACAACATTCAATTTGCGGTGCTGGCGGTTGCCATGGTCATCATCTTATTCATTTGGCCAAACATGCTATTCTTGGTATTTTAGTTTTGGCTCTGATTATTTATGTCAGTGCTTTGACAAAAAATGCTATTCGTCAATATGATTATATTGGCAAGACACTAGATGCTAAAGATTTAGTGACAGTCACTGGCGAAGGCAAGGTGACGGCTACGCCCGATGTAGCTGTATTAAGTATTGGTGTTATTAGTGAAGCGCCAACTGTGGCTCAGGCTACCAAAGATAATACTGACAAAATGAATAAAATTATTGAAGCTATAAAAAACCAATTTCAAGTTGAGGATAAGGATTTAAAAACCGAAGCTTATAGTGTCAGTCCTAGGTATAATTGGACCAATAACCAACAAAAAATAATTGGTTATGGTGTTAATCAAGATTTGCAGGTAAAAATGAGAAACTTTGATAAAGTTGGTGATTTATTAGGTCAGTCAACAATCCTTGGTGCTAATAGCGTGAGTGGGCCTCAGTTTATTATTGATGATCCGGAAAAAGCCAAAGCCGAGGCTAGAGCCAAAGCCATTGCTCAAGCCAAAGAAAAAGCCAAAGTTTTGTCCGAACAGGTTGGTATTGGGTTGGGGAGAATTGTTAATTTCAGTGAAGATGGTGGTAATTATGTGATGCCCATGTATAGATCAATGGCTGTAGCTGATTCTGCTGGCTCAGCAATGATTAAATCATCTCCGGATATTCAAGTTGGCAGTCAGGATATTACGGTGGATGTGAGTATTAGTTATCAAATCAGATAAAAAATAATTTAAAATCATGAAATTTTCATTAAATCATAAAGCGTCATTTATTTTTGTGTTGCTGATAGTTTGTTTTTTAGTGCCTTTAAAAAGTATGGCGCAGGTTAGCACTACTGTTTCTAGTACTGCTCCTGATTTGAATATAACTTTAAATCTTCCTTCTAAAGCAGTTTTGGGATCTGGAGCTATGATTAGTGCGTTAATAAAAGATTTAAATAATTCCAATCCGGAAATTCAAAGTATTATTACTTCAATTATTAGTAATAATCAAAGTTTAATTGTGGACACTAGAAATGCAGTTCAAAATATTGGTCCCGATGGTTTGAATTATAAATTTAATGTTGATGCTTCAAAATTTAATTTGGGTAAAAATAGTGTGATGGTTAAGGTTAATGTCGGCACTAGCACCGAAAGTAGTTCAACTGCCTCTATTAATGTTGTTTCTAATAAAAATGTTAAAATTCCATATGGCAATGGTACTATTTTGATTAGTAAGTTTTCTGGTCGTGCTTATTTGGTTAAAGATAAAATGAAGCAGTATATTAGCACTATTGAGGAATTAAAAAAATATCGTAAGAATAGAAGTATTAAGGTTAGTGATAATATTTTGAGTTTGTATCAGGATTTTATTACCAAACAAAAATAAAAAATAAATAAGATATAAAAACATGGCAAAAATTGCATCAATCAAGGGGAGGGAAATTTTAGATTCTCGCGGTAATCCGACCGTGGAAGTGGAAGTTGTTTTGGACAATGGTAAAAAAGCCTGGGCTGGAGTGCCCTCCGGAGCCTCTACGGGCTCGCGTGAAGCGTTGGAGCTTCGTGATGGCGATTCTGGCCGGTATGGCGGAAAAGGCGTTTTAAACGCAGTTAAAAACGTTAATGAAATTATAGCGCCAAAATTGATTGGCATGGAAGCCGATGAACAAAAAGCCATTGATGACTTGATGATTAGTCTTGATGGCACAGAAAATAAATCAAAATTAGGTGCCAACGCCATGCTCGGCGTGTCCATGGCTGTGGCTCGTACGGCTGCTTTTTCAGCTGGTCAGCCGTTGTATGTTTATTTGAATGCCAAATATTGGACTGGCAAAGCCCTGACTTTCCCAGTGCCCATGATGAATATTATGAACGGTGGCGCTCATGCTGGCTGGTCCATTGATATTCAAGAATTTATGATCACGCCACAACAAAGCAATATCAAAGAAGCCATCCGTTGTGGAGCCGAAGTTTTTCATGCGCTCAAAAAATTATTGTCGGCTGATAATTTTCCTGTCACCGTTGGTGATGAAGGCGGTTATGCGCCAAAGCTTGGTGGCAATGAAAAAGCGCTTGAGCTGATTGAAAAAGCTATTGCTTCTGCTGGTTATAAATTAGGGGAAAATGTAAAGCTGGCCATTGACAGCGCCGCTTCGGAATTTTTTGCTGATGGCAAATATGATATGAAAGCTGATCAAAAAATCAGAACTGCTGAAGAAATGATTGAAATGTATAGCGCTTGGTGCGAAAAATATCCTATTCAATCATTAGAAGACGGTTTGGCTGAAGGTGATTGGGATGGCTGGGCCAAGCTTACTGAAAAATTAGGTGGCAAGATTTCTTTGGTCGGTGATGATTTGTTCGTCACCAATCCAAAAATTTTGCGTGAAGGCATTGATAAAAAAGTTGCCAATGCTATTTTAATCAAATTAAATCAAATCGGTACTTTGAGCGAAACTGTGGAGGCTATGCAACTCGCCCAGGCTAATAATTACAAATTGGCTGTTAGTCACAGAAGTGGCGAGACTCCAGATGATTTTATTTCTGATTTGGCTGTGGCCTCTGGCGCTGAATATATCAAGACTGGCTCACTCAGTCGCGGTGAACGAGTGTCCAAATATAATCGGTTGATGGAGATTTGGGATGAACTGGGAAAATAAAAATATTCTAAAATAAAAAAGAGCGTTTAAAAGCGCTCTTTTTTAGTTGACTAAAATGTGATATAATAAGACAAAATTAAGTTGAATAAATGACTGCTAAAAAAACAACCCTGCCTATCCGGCAGGCAGGTAAAAATTTAAAATCAACCAAGGTTGTTTTGTTGGTTCTTGACGGTTGGGGGTTGGGAAGGGATGACAAAAGCAATCCTATATATGTCGCCAAGACGCCATTTATGGATTCGTTGTATAAAAAATATCCCAACACACGGATTTGCGCTTCGGGCAAATGTGTTGGTTTGCCAATAGATCAGGTGGGTAATTCCGAAGCTGGTCATATTAATTTGGGTGCTGGCCGGATTGTTGATCAGGACATAGTCAAAATTTCCAAAGCTATTAATACTGGAGAATTTTTGAAGAATCCGGCTTTTGGCGCGGCCATTCATCATGTTAAAAAAAGAAAATCAGCTTTACATATCATGGGATTGCTCTCAAATAATCAGAGTCCGCATAGCGATCCTGATCATTTGCTGGCGCTCATCACTTTGGCTAGAAAAAACAAAGTTAAAAAAGTTTATCTTCATTTGTTTACTGATGGCCGTGATAGTCCTCAGCGCGGGGCATTAGAGTCTGTTATGGCGCTAGAAAGATTTTTACGTCCCAATGAAATCATTGCTACTATTATCGGACGTTTTTATGCCATGGATAGGAAGAAAATGTGGAAACGAACACTTTGGGCATATGATGCTATGACGAGTGGCCGTGGCCACAAAGCCAATAGTCCGCAAGCTGGTATTAGTCGCGCTTATAATGCCAATGTCACCGACGAATTTATTGAGCCGATTGTGATGTATAAAAAAGGTAAAATGGTGCCACGCATCAGTGATGGCGATGCTGTTGTATTTTTCAATCTTCGCAGTGATCGTGCGCGACAGCTCACCAAGCCTTTTGTTCAAGATGATTTTGAAGCTAAAAATTCAGGTTCTTCCAAGCGTCAAGAAATTTTACAGAATTTAACTTTCGTGGCTATGACTGATTTTGGTCCGGACTTGGACAGTATTTTGACAGCTTTTCCTTCGGAAGATGTTAAAGACAGCTTGGTTAAGGTTCTTAAAAATAAAAAACAAATTTATATTGCTGAGAGTGAAAAATATGCGCATGTCACTTTTTTCTTTAATGGTGGCTATGCCGATCCTATTGCCGGTGAAAAACGTGTGAATATTCCTTCACCTGATGTTGATTCATACGACCAAACACCGCTCATGTCCACGGCCAAAATCGCTTCGCGCATTATTTCATCGCTAAAAAAATACGATTTTATTATGGCTAATTTTGCTTGCCCGGATATGGTGGGGCACACTGGCAATTTTGAGGCTTGCGTCAAAGCAGTGGAGGGTGTGGATAAATATGTCAAAAAAGTGGCGCAAAATGTGCTAAAAAACAACAGTATCTTGATAATTACGGCCGATCATGGTAATGTTGAGTACAAGCTCAATTTGGAAACAAAAGAAATTATGACCGAGCATACAACCAATCCAGTGCCGTTTATTGTGGTTGGTCGTGATAAACAAAAAGGCAAAAGATTTCCCGCCGATGGTATTCTTGGTAATGTAGCGCCAACTATTTTGAAATTTTTTGGAATTAAAAAAAATAAATTAATGAGTAAGAAAAGTTTAATTTAAATTTTATTATGCCAGACTTAGATAATCAACCAACACGCCCCAAGCCAGTTATTTTAATAATTTTAGATGGCTGGGGTATTGCTCCGCCCTCCCGTGGCAATGCCATTACTTTGGCCAAGACGCCTACACTTAGCGGACTCATCAAAACTTATCCTGCCATGACACTTCAAGCCTCGGGTGAAGCTGTTGGTTTGTCGTGGGGAGAAATTGGCAATTCCGAAGTGGGGCACATGAATCTTGGTTCAGGCAAATTAATTTATCAAAATTTGCCATTAATCAACAAAACCATAGCCGACGGTTCGTTTTTCCAAAATGAAAAATTTTTAGGAGCCATTGAACATGCCAAAAAAAATAAATCAGCTTTGCATATTATGGGCCTCACTTCCAGTGGTGGTGTGCATAGCTCTATTGAGCATCTTTATGCTTTGCTTGAACTTTGTGCCAAACACAAATTCAAGAATGTTTTTATTCATGCTTTTGTGGATGGACGCGACATGCCTTATAACTCTGGCATTGATTTTATTAATGACATAAAAAGTAAAATTAAAGAGTATGGCGTAGGCAAGATTGCCACTGTTTCTGGTCGTTTTTATGCCATGGATAGGGATAATCATTGGGAACGCGTGGTTTTGGCCTATAAAGCCATGGCCGAGGGGCAGTCGGAAAATAAATTTACAGATCCTGCCGAAGCAGTACAGGCTTCTTATGACAAAAAAATTTATGACGAAGAAATGGTGCCTATTGTTATTATGGAAAAAGATCAGCCCGTGGCTACTATAAAATCTGGCGACTCCATGATTTTTTTCAATTATAGATCTGATCGTGCCAGAGAAATTACCAAGGCATTTGTGTTGCCTGGTTTTGAAAAATTTCCCCGTGAGTATGCTTCTGATTTATATTTTGTGGCCATGAATGAATATGAAAAAGATTTGCCAGTTGAAGTGGCCTTTCCGCCAGAAACTATTCATGAGCCACTCGCTAAAATAATTTCTGAAGCCGGACTTAGTCAATTGCATATTGCCGAAACAGAAAAATACGCGCATGTCACTTTTTTCTTTAATGGCGGATTAGAAACGCAATTTGAGGGTGAAGAGAGAATTTTAGTGCCATCTCCTCGTGTGGCTTCATACGCAGAATTGCCAGAAATGTCAGCCAAGGAAATAACAAAAAAAGTGGTCAAAGAAATCATGGATGAAAAATACGATTTTATAGTTCTTAATTTTGCCAATGCTGACATGGTTGGACATACGGGTGATCTTAAGGCCACAATCAAGGCTTGCCAGACAATTGATAATTGCTTAAAACAAATTATTGAAGTGGTGCTAGGCAAGGGAGGCGTGGCACTACTGACAGCTGACCATGGCAATGCTGAAGAGTTGGTTAATTTGCAATCAGGAAAAATAGACAAAGAACATAGCACTTACCCGGTGCCGTTTATTATTGTTGGGAAACAATGGGAAGGCAAAACCGGCGGATTGGCTGATGTGCCCAATTCTGATTTGAGTTTGGTTCAGCCGTCAGGCTTGCTTTCTGATGTAGCTCCGACTATTTTAAAAATTCTTGATCTGCCAGAACCGTCGGAAATGACTGGACAGTCGTTGGTTTAGGCATTTGTTTCAGATAATCGCAATCAGCTCGCCCAGTGGCGCGCTTTTTTGTTTTGGCACTTGATTTTTTTGTCTAAAAATGATATTTTATAACTATTATGACTAGAACAAAATTTTATCAAAGACTGGCCGAAATATTTCCAGCCAGCACTATTTGGCTCACTTTTGCCGCCGCTATTATTTTATCTTTTGCCCAGCCACTTTGGGCGATTTATTTTGTAATTATTTTTGTAGTTTATTGGATTGTCCGTTTGTTTTATATGATGGTTTGGCTGGTTTTGTCTTGGTTTAAATATCGTCGTGATATAAAAGTTGACTGGTTTAATGAATTAAAAAAATTAGATAAAAATTATCTTGAGTATTATCACATTATTACTTTCCCCACTTACAAAGAACCGCTAGAAGTGATAGAAAGATCTTTTCAGGCACTGGTAGATAGTCATTATCCCAAAGATAAAATGATCGTAGCGCTGGGCGGTGAAGATCGTGATCGGGAAAATTTTGAAATTATTGCTGAAAAAATTAGAGCTAAATTCGGCAATCAATTTTTCAGACTGCTCACTACCGTGCATGTGCGTCAAGATGATGAATTGCCGGGCAAGGGGAGTAATGTGCATTTCATGGAATTAAATTTGAAAAAAGAAATTGATTCTTTGAATTTAGAATATGAAAAAATAATCGTATCTTGTTTTGATATTGAGACTTTGCCTCACAATCAATACTTTGCATACTTGACACACAAATATCTAACCCATCCCAATCCAACTCACGCCAGTTATCAGCCTCTCATTTTGTATAACAATAATATTTGGGAATCAAATCCGATTATCAGAGTGGTTGCTTCGGCCACGACTTTTTGGCTGTTGACAGATTTATCACGGCCCGACAGATTGCTGACTTTTTCGTCTCATAGTATGAGTTGGAAAATGTTGGTTGATGTTGGCTTTCATGACAAGACTATTGTCACGGAGGATTCGCGTATTTGTTTGCAAGCCATGGTGCATTATGATGGCGACTATGAAGTTGTGCCAATGTTTACAACTTTGTCCATGGATACTGTTTATATTGGTGATTTAAAACGCAGTTTAGTTAATCAATATAAACAAATGCAACGCTGGGGCTGGGGAGTGGAACATTTTCCTTGGATGTGGGATAATTTTTTCGGCTCTCATGCTAATCGCAAAATTCCTTTTAAAAAACGATCATTATATCTTTGGAACCAATTTGAAGGTATGTATTCTTGGGCTGTTTCTCCTTTGCTTATTTTTATTGTCGGCCGTTTGCCATTAATTATGGCGGACTCATCTGACAAAACCACGGCTTTTTTTCAGAATGCGCCCAAGACTTTGGAAATGTTGATGACAGTCGGCATGACCGGATTGATCGTAAATTCTATTATGTACACTTTGATGTTGCCAGGTAGGCCAGAAGGTTATGGACGATTAAATTATTTTATTATGGTTTTGCAATGGGTGATTTTCCCATTTACTATGATAATATTTGGTTCTTTTCCAGCTACAGATGCTCAAACACGCCTTTTGCTTGGTGGTAAATATCGTCTCGGTTTTTGGGTGACTGAAAAAGTAATTAAAGATAAAAAATAATGTCCTTCCCTAAAGTCACAATCCAGCTGGTCACCTATAACAGCGCAAAATATTTGCCGGAATGTTTGCAGTCTATTTTTAATCAGACTTATCGTGATTTTCAGGTTTTGGTTATAGATAATAATTCTCAAGATAATACGGTAGAATATTTGCGTCGCAACTGGCCTCAAGTGGCTGTGTTTCAGAACAAGCATAATGTTGGTTTTCCCAAGGCTCATAATCAGGGCATTCAGCTTCTCAAGTCTCCTTATGTTTTATTATGTAATATTGATGTGGTTTTAGAAGATGATTGGCTGGAAAAAATAATGATTGAAGTAGAAAGTGAAAAAAATTCTCAGGTCGCATCATTTGGTGGAAAATTATTAAAGTTAAAACTTTTGTCCGGAGAAATTTGGGAACTTCAAAAAACCGATATAATAGATTCTTGTGGTTTAAAATTATTAAAGAATCATCAAGTGGTGGAACTTGGTAGCGGTGAGTCAAAAGAAAATTTTACTCATCAACAAAAAGTGTTCGGACACTCAGGTGCCTTGGTAATGTTGCGTCGTTTGGCGCTAGAAGAAATTGCTATTCAACTTAAAGGACAAAATGTGCCGGAATATTTTGATGAGGATTTTTTCTTGTATAAAGAAGATGTTGATTTAGAATGGCGTTTGCAATTGGCTGGTTGGTCGGCTTTATTTGTGCCAGAGGCTGTAGCTTATCATATCAGGGCGCTCGCTGGTACTGAGGGGCAGAAGATTATGGAAATAATTAAAAATAAAAAAAAGCAATCACCATTATCAAAATATTATTCTTATCAAAATCATTTTTTATTGATTATTAAAAACGAATTCGGAAAAAATATTTTTAAATATTTGCCCCAGCTTATGTGGTATGAATTTAAAAAGTTTATTTATATTTTATTTTTTGAAATCAAAAATCTAAAAGCTATTATAAAAGTTTTTCAATTATGGCCACGTATGAATAAAAAGAGAAGTTTGATTCTTGGCCGAGCCAAAGTTAAAGCCGAAGATATAAGGCATTGGATAAATTAAATTTATTTAAAATGGAAATATCAATTATAATTAATAATTATCAAACCAAAGGACTTTTAAAACAATGTTTGAGGGGGATTTTTACTTTTCCGCCAAGCGTTGAATTTGAGGTTATTGTAGTGGATAATAATTCTAATGATGGCACCGTGGAGATGGTGCGAGAAAATTTTCCACAAGTGAAATTGATTGCTTCCTTGGAAAATTTAGGTCATCACAGAGGTAATAATTTAGGTATTAAAAGTTCAAACGGAAAATATATTTTGATTTTAAATACAGACATTGCCATCGTGGACAATGCTATTGATAAATTGTATCAGTTTATGCAAGGTCATGAGCAAGTGGCCTTGGTGGGTCCTAGGCTTCGTAATCCTGATAATTCTATTCAATTGTCTTGCATGCGGTTTCCAGCACCTTGGGTGCCTTTGTATCGTCGGACTTTTTTGGGTAACTTTTCTTTTGCTAAAAAGAAATTAGATCAATATTTAATGACTGATTTTAATCACGAGACTACCAGGGAAGTAGATTGGATATTGGGTGCCTGTGAAATGGTGAGGCGGAGCGCTATTGATAAAGTGGGACTGATGGATGAATATCTATTTTTATATTTTGGCGATGTGGCTTGGTGTAAAAAATTTCATGATAATGGCTATGGCGTTTATTATTTTGCTGGCGCTGATATTGTGCATTACCATAAGCGTGAGTCGGCTGAGAGCGGACTATTTTCCAGAATTTTCTGGATTCATATCTTTGATTGGTTAAAATATTTAAAAAAATATTCCAAAAAAAATGTGGTTCAAAAAAACACATAGCATGTCGCCGGTAGAAAGTTTATTTACAAATTCGCATCATAAAACTTCACCGTGGCCTAAGAGAATAATGATTTTTATAGTTATTATTATTTTATTGGCTTTGATTTTTTTAATTCCTTTGGTTGTGCAAGGTGTGCGTATTGCTGGTCAAATTAAAAATGTTAATAGCCAGGTGACAATAGTGACCGAGGCATTATCTCAAAAGGATTTTAAAGCTACAAATCTCGGTATTAAAAATATTAAAATTAATTTGCTCTCTATACAAAATGAAATCAACCATTTGGGTTTGATTACTTGGGTGCCACCATTCAAGCAAAAAATTGTTTTAGGTGACCAGTTATTGGGTGCAGCTGTGTCCTTGCTCAGTAGCTATGATCGGGTTTTTATGTTGGTGGGAGACATGAAAAACAGTCCAGATTTGGAGCAGGCTTTTTCTGATTTGAATAATCCTGCTAAACGGCAAACACTACTCAAGTCACTTGTTGATAATCAAGATACGCTTTCAAAAATAAATAATGAATTACTTTCGGCCAGATTAATTTTAAAAAATATTAATAGTAATGACTTTAATGGTTTTGGTCAAGATAAATTAACAGAAATTTATAATACCCTAAATCAGTTGGCTGATAGTAGTGAATTAGCTATTCCTCTTTTACAAAAATTACCTCAGCTTGTTGGCTATAAACAGGCCAAAACATATTTATTGGTTTTTCAAAATAATACAGAATTGCGTCCGACTGGAGGGTTTATTGGCTCTTATGGTTTAATCACTATTGAGGATGGAGAAATAAAAAATTTCACCACTGATGATGTTTATAATCTGGACAAATTAGTCAAAGATAAAATGCAGATACCAGCACCTTGGCCTATAAACGCTTTTATTAGTCAGAAGTATTGGTTTATGCGTGACGCTAATTGGTCTCCGGATTGGCCAACTTCTGCTCAACAGATAGCTTGGTTTTTTGGAGAAGAAAGAAGATTAGCTGGCTTGCCACCTCAGCAAGTTGATGGCGTAATCGCTCTTAATCCTGATTTTGTAGCTAATTTGTTGGACGTTATTGGTCCTATTGTTGCTAATAATGTGGTTTTTGATTCCCAGAATTTTACTCGTGATTTGGAGCAGTTTGTGGAATTTGATTATGCTAAAACCGGTATTCCCATTGAGCAACGTAAGGCTATTATTGGTAAATTGGCCGGAGAAATAATTAATCGTGTTTCCAAACTTCCGCCCAAAGATTTGATTAAGATTTGGCTGGCTTTCAAAAAAAATATTGATGAAAAACAAATTTTAGCATATACCAAAGATGAAGATTTAGAGCAATATTTTATTGATAATGATTGGGCTGGAGTAGTTATGGCCACGGATGGTGACTATGCCATGGTGGTTGATAGTAATTTGGCTTCACTAAAGACCGATCAGGCTATGAAAAAGGGGATTAACTATTCTTTGCACCTTGATAGTTCTGGCGATTTAATTGGGCGATTGGAGATTATTTATCAGCATAATAGTGCGCCAGTTAAAGATTTGGTCACTCGCTATCGTAATTATGCCAGGATTTATTTACCGACAAATACTTGGATTTTAAAAGGCTATACTCAGCAAGGCAGTCAGCAAACTGATTTAAAAATCGGATCTGATTTGCAAATTTCCAAGGATTTAAATAAAACAGTGGTAGCCACTTTTTTGACCATTGAGCCCCTGACCACCAAGATCTTGGTTTTGGAATATCGTTTGCCTGAAAATATTAAACAGCAATATCAAAAGGGGTTGTACAAATTAATTGTTCAAAAACAGCCGGGCATTAATGGACAGAATTTGAAAATTGATTTAAAGTTTGATAAGAACATCGCGGCCTATCATGCCGTGGATAGTCCCAGTATCGCCGGTATTAGGGAAATGGCATGGCAAATGGCGTTTAAGGTGGACAAGGAGCTAATTTTTAAATTCTAATTTCATGTTTTTAAAGAAAATAGGTATTGATTTGGGCACCACCAATGTCCTGGTTTATGTTCCTAAAAAAGGTATTGTTATTAATGAACCGTCAGTAGTGGCTATTTCCAGTGTGGATAAAAAGATTATTGCCGTTGGATCAGAAGCTAAGGAAATGCTTGGTCGCACTCCTGATACTATTATTGCCCAAAAACCTCTCAAAGAAGGTGTAATAGCCGATTATAAGACGACAGAGGCCATGTTAAGATATTTTATTAACAAGGCTCTTGGTGGCGTTAGATTGTTCCGTCCTGAAGTTATGGTAGCTGTGCCGGCTGGCATCACTTCTACTGAAAGGCGTGCTGTGGTTGATGCGACCATTACAGCCGGAGCCAAAGCTGCATATATTATCAAAGAACCGATTGTGGCGGCTATTGGTGCTAATATTCCTATCGGCTCGGCATCTGGTCATATGATTATAGATATTGGCGGTGGTACTTCAGAAATCGCGGTCATTTCTCTTGGCGGTATGGTGTGTTCCACTTCGGTTAGAATTGGTGGCACCAAATTTGATTCGGCTATTTCTGAATTTATTCGCAGGAAATATGGTTTGGCCATCGGCGAACGCACGGCCGAGGAAATAAAAATAAATATTGGATCAGCTTTATATTTGGAAGAAAAAATGTTTATGGACGTGAGAGGACGAGACATGATTTCTGGACTTCCTAAAACTATTGTGGTTTCATCTGATGATGTCACCGAATCAATTAATCAAGAATTGGAAGGCATTATAGCCGCAGTCAAAAATGTTTTGCTTCGCACTCCGCCAGAGCTTTCGGCTGATGTTATTGATAAAGGTGTGGTTATGAGTGGCGGTTCCAGTCTGCTTAGAAATATTGATAAGCTTGTCACTCAAGCCACGGGCATTTCAGCTTATGTGGCTGATGAAGCTCTGTATTGTGTGGCCAAAGGCACGGGCATTGCCTTGGAGAATTTGGAGAGTTATAAGAGATCAATACTTGCTACTAAGTAGATTTTTTATTTAAATTTATGATCATCGGTATAGACGCCTCGCGCGCCAATAAACCAAACAAAACCGGCACAGAGTGGTACTCTTGGCATTTGATTGAAGAATTAAAAAAGATCACCCTCCTTCCCAAGGAGGGGGTTGGGGGTGGTTTGCCGTCGTCAGACAAATTTTTATTATACACCAATAATCCGCTTACAGGAGACTTGGCGACTTTGTCAGCTAATTTTTCTCAGCGGATTTTGAATTGGCCACCAAAATATTTGTGGACACAAATTAGGTTATGGTGGGAGTTGTGGCGGAATACGCCTGATGTTTTGGTGGTGCCGGCTCACACTATTCCTTTTTTACCATTGCCAAAAAAAATAAAGATTTTGGTTAATGTACATGATGTAGGTTGGAAGCGTTTTCCGAATTTATATAAGCCCATTCAAATTTGGTATCACGATTGGACTATGCGACGCATCAAACAACGTGCCGATGTTATTATTACCATTTCGGAATTTTCTAAGCGGGAAATCATGGAATTATATCAAGTGCCGGCTGAAAAAATAAAGGTGGTTTATTTAGGATTTGACTCAACACAATTTAGTCAACAAAAAAATAATAACGCTGACGCTGTTTTACAAAAATATAAAATTACCAAACCATATCTGCTTTATGTTGGTAGATTAGAAAAAAAGAAAAATATTGGCAATATGATTTTAGCTTTTGCACTCGCCAAGGAAAAGTTTTCTGATTTAAAATTAGTCCTCGCTGGCAGTGAAGGCCATCAGTTTGAAGAAATAAAAAAAATAATTACCGAACATAAGCTGGAAAATGAAGTGATTATTACAGGTTATGTGGACTCTGTTGATTTGCCAATAATTTATAATCAAGCGCAAATATTTTTGTTTCCCACCTTATATGAAGGTTTTGGCTTGCCGATTTTAGAAGCTATGGCCTCTGGTGTGCCGGTTATTACTTCTGATATGAATCCTCATCGTGAAGTTGGTGGCAAATCAGCTGTTTACACAGATCCGCAAAGTCCGGAAAGAATGGCTGAGATAATTAGTAATATTTTGACGGTTGATGGTTTTAGGACTGAGTTGATTGCCAGCGGATTGGAGCGAGTGAAGGAGTTTTCTTGGGAGAAGACCGCTAAAGAGATTTTAGAAATTATTTTAGCTTAAATTATTTTTTTTAGAATAGGCGAGCACCCACGACGAAAAAAACCGCTTCGGCATGCCGAAGCGGTGTTTGTTTTTTGTTTGTGTTTGATATCAAAAGGGAATATTATCCTCTGAAATCGGCTCGCACAACTTTTTCCTTTTTTCATTCTCCATTTGCGTATTGAAAAAAACTCTCGGATCTTGTACTGATTCGGCTGGTCGCATCAGATTAATGTTAATGTCTTCTTCCTCTTCCGGCTTAATGACGATAAGACGCAAAGTCTCGCAAAAGATCAAGACGCCGTCCGGGTGAGACTGCCACCATTTCATAGGGCCGTCATATAGTAGTTGGATGGCATTGAGATAGAGTTTATTATCTAACTGAATGATAAATCCCAGTTTGTGGCCCTCAATTTTGATACATTTTTCCGAATGATCGGTGGTAGCTTGTTGCCAGAGTATTTTTTCAGGATCTCCGTTCAACAACACTTGTTTTTCTGTTTTATCAATGGCAATGAAACCATCAATGTGCCAGGAAACCGGTATAAATTTTTCCGTGGTTTCTTGGTTGGCTAAGGTGATGGCTTCGCCACTCGTGGCTTGTGCCACCAGCTCGTGAAAATCATCTCCATGGATTTTTTTATGCAAGGTCATAGTCATGCTATTTTTCCTCCTTTGTTGTTTTAAGGAACACTGTTATTATTGACACCTTAAGACTACTAAATTGGCTGATTTTGTCAAGCCTGCCTACTGTATAAACGGGTTTGCTAGGAGCTCCTTAAAATGTTATAATTGATTTGTAAAATAACGGTTTGGAATGATAAGCTCGGCGTATCAAAAAAAAATTAAAAAGATTATCGCTCCTATTTTAAAAGAAAGCCGGGCCGAGGTTTTTATTTTTGGCACGGCCGCCAGAGCAGTGCGTTTTGGTGATGTTGATTTGGCGATTAACGGCCAAGTCAGCCGAAATGAAATCAGGCAAATCAAAGTCGTGCTGGAGGATTCCAATCTGCCGTATTTTTTTGATGTAGTGGATTTTAAAAAAACAACCAAAAGTTTCCGCGATAATATCTTAAATAACAAAATTATATGGCTGATCAAACGTTCAAATTAAAATTAAAGCAATTTAAGAAAGCCTTGCTAAGTCTGGAAGAATCTTTACGGCTCAGAAAAAGCAAATTGAGTCGCGATTCATCCATTAAGCGATTTGAATTTTCTTATGAATTGGCTTGGAAGACGGCCAAGGAATTTTTGCGCGAACGGCACGGTTTGGAAAGCACTTCGCCCAAAGAGTGTTTCAAGGAATTGCGCCGGCAGGGATTATTAAATGAGGCTGAGACCGAAATCGCTTTGGCCATGATTATTGACCGTAATTTGGCCGTGCACACTTATAATGAAAAATTTGCCGATGAGCTGTTTGAATCCATCAAGAAGAAATATTTTATTTGGCTCAACAATTTGTCGCAGAAAATAAAAGTAGAATAAATTTTTATTAATGGAAAAGACTTATCAGCAGTTTAATTGGGATATTTGCGGTCACGAGCCTATTGTGAATTTTTTACAATCGGCTATTATTTCTGAGCGGGTGGCACATGCCTATCTTTTTGTCGGTCCAGCTGGGCTAGGCAAATTTTCCGTTGCCAAAGAATTCATAAAGTCTTTGTTTTGTTCACAGTCTGGAGAAATTAGTCCATGTGGCAAATGTCATCATTGCCGGCAGTTAAAAAATGGTGTCCATCCTGATGTTTATGTGGTGGAAAAACAAGTTAATGAAAAAACTGGCAAGCTCAAGCGCGAAATTGTAATTGATCAGATCAGGGATTTAAAAAGCCGTTTGCAACAGGCTACACTGCTTAATAGCTATAAAGTGGCCATTATTTCCGAAGCTCAATTTATAAATACTGAGGCGGCCAATGCGATTCTTAAAATTTTGGAAGAGCCAACCCCAAAAACCGTGATTATTTTGATTGCTGATGATGCTGATGAATTGCCCTCCACTGTGGCTTCCCGTTGCCAAGTATTGAAATTTTTACCAGTGGCTAAAAAAGAAATAGAAAAATATTTAGGGCGCAGTGGGGTGAGCATGGAAGAAACTAAAAAACTATCAGCCATGGCCGTGGGCCGTCCAGGTTTGGCTTTGTCTTTTTGGCAGGATAATGAAAAACAAATTAAATATAATAAGCAAACAATTGATTTTTTAAATCTCAGTATTTCGCCGTTATCAAAAAGATTTTCGTTTGTGGCTGATTTGATTGATTGGGATAAAGACGATGGTGTCAATATTGGAAGTTTAAAAGAAATGTTCAGTGTTTGGCGGAGTATGCTAAGGGATTGTTTGCTGTTTCAATCTGATAGCCGTCAACTTATGGCTAATATGAGCAGTGTTATTGGAATTGAAAAAAATCAATCTGTTTTTTCTTATTTTAAAATCAAAAAAAATTTGGAAGCCATAAATTCGGCCGAGGCTTATTTTGACAGGAATATTTCAGCTAAAAACGTTTTAGAAAATTTAATTATAAAATTATGAAAAATAATTTTTTTTGGTTAGCACTATTAGTTGTGATATTTTTGAGCGGTTGTAATGTTCAAACCACTGGTTTAAGTGGTTCAAAAAATACTGTGGCCAAAATTGATGGTGGAGTTTGGAAATCAATTGACAGTGGCAATGTTTGGAATCAGTCTGTGGCCATAGCAACTACTAATAATAAGTCTAGTAGTATCGGCAATACAGATATTAAAAAAATTATTTTTGATCCGCTTGACCATCAAGCTCTTTATGCTGTCACAAAATCAGACGGTGTTGTTTATACGTATGATGCCGGCGCTTCTTGGAGACAATTTGCTTTGCCAGTTGGTCATTTTTATTCCTTTACTGTCAGTCCAAAAAATAAATGCCAACTTTACACTTTGGTTGATAATAAAATATATCAATCAGTTGATTGTGGGCGCACTTGGCAAAATTCATATTTTCATCAAGAAAAAGATGTTTATCTGTCAGATATTGCTATTAATAAAAGCAATCCTTCAATTTTATTTTTAGGAACTTCCAATGGAAATATTTTGCGTAGCATAAATGGCGGACAAAGTTGGAGTGTTTTGTATAGAATAAAAAATGCTCAAATTGTTGATTTTATACAAGATCCGAATGATAATAATGTTATTTATGTGGCCACCAAAAATAGTGGCTTATACAAGACTCTTGATGGTGGCGCTTCTTGGCGTTCGTTAGGCGACGGTCTTAAATCATATTCCGGTAGTAGTGAATATTATACATTGGTTATTGACAAGGCTACACCAGGCGGTTTGATTTTAGTTTCTAAATTTGGTATTTTAAAAAGTACAGATGGTGGTATTAGTTGGATAATTATTGATCTGGTGCCAGGATCTCAATCTACTTCTATTGAGACTTTGGCTGTCAATCCTCAAAATAGTAAAGAAATTTATTATACTACTAGTGATAGTCTGGTTAAAACAATAGATGGTGGAGTCACTTGGTCTTCGCATAAATTGCCGTTTGATCGTTCGGCTCCATGCATAGCCATTGATCCAGTTAATCCCAAAGTAGTTTATTTGTGTGCATTTAAAAAATAATTTAATAATAAATATTTATGAAAATCATTGATAGTTATTTGCCGGAATTTGAGAAGGCAATTGAACATTTTAAAAAAGAAATCGCTGGACTAAAAACCGGTCGTGCTAATCCTGCTATTTTAGATAGTGTTTTTGTGGAAGCTTATGATAGTAAAGTGCCTATTAGTCAAGTTGGTTCCATTAGTGTGCCCGAAGCCAGATGTATTATTATTCAGCCGTGGGATAAAAGTATTGTTAAACAAATTGAAAAAGCCATCAGTGAGGCGAATCTTGGATTAAGTGTTGCTAACGAAGGCGAACGTCTGCGTGTGGTGGTGCCACAAATGACCGAGGAGTCAAGGAAAGATATTGTTAAATTATTAAGTCAAAGAACCGAACAGGCCAGAGTATCTGTTCGTGGCACTCGTGACGAAGCTAAAGAGGCTATTATGACTGCGGAAAAAAATAAAGAGTTCGGTGAAGACGAAAGATATAATTTGACTGAAAATCTTGATGAAGTGACTCGTGGTTATACCGAACAAATCAAACAAATTGCCGATCAAAAAGAAGAAGAGATAATGACTATTTAATAAATTAATTTTTAATACAGTTTAATTTTTTTTATGATTATAACCTTGCTTATTTTTATTTTTATTCTGTCTCTTTTGGTTTTTGTGCATGAGGCTGGACATTTTTTTACGGCCAAACGTTTCGGTATCAAAGTGGAAGAATTTGGTTTTGGCTTGCCCCCAAGAATTTTTGGCGGTCGTTTTTTATCAGGCCAAAAAGTAGAAACAATTTCCATGTCTATAGCTGGCGAAACTGAAATTAATATGAATAGTGGAGAAATTACTGGTACTTCGCAGGTACAAGTGGCTGGCAAAACCGAAACCAGGAAAAAGTGGCTTTGGGTTTGGGGCAATAAAAATACAGAAGATCAGATTGATGGACAAACAGCTGGTACAATCTACTCTCTTAATTGGTTGCCTATTGGTGGTTTTGTAAAAATAAAAGGCGAGAATGGTGATGGCAAAAATGACAGTGACAGTTTTTCCAACAAAAGAATCAGCCGACGGATAATTGTTTTGGCTTCTGGTGTGGCCATGAATTTTTTATTGTGTGCCATACTTCTTATTATCGGTTTTACTGTGGGATTGCCAGCAGCTATTGATGGTCCTTTGCCTTATGGCGCTATAGTCAGTCAAAATCAAATAATAGTTATGGAAGTTATTGATAATATGTCAGCCAAAGAAGCTGGCGCTAAGGCTGGAGATATTATTTCTGCTGTTGATGGACAAAATATTGGTAGTATTAATGATTTACATAATTATTTATCAAATAAAAAAGATCAGACTGTAAAAGTTTTATTTTTGCGTGACAAAGAAGAACTGACCAAAGACTTGCAAATTAAAGAATATCAAGGAACTACGGGTATCGGTGTGGCTCTGGCACAAACAGCCACAGTGCGTTATCCATGGTATTTGGCAATTTGGCAAGGTATTAAGCTTACTTTTATTTGGCTGTGGGCTATTATCACTGCCTTTGCTATGTTGTTTAAAAATCTGATTATTGGTGAGCCCACTGGAGTGCAAGTAGCCGGCCCTGTTGGTATTGCTGTAATGACTGGACAAATGGCCAAATTAGGATTTGTTTATGTTTTGCAATTTGCAGCTTTATTATCTATTAATTTAGCTATTATTAATATTTTGCCATTTCCAGCCCTAGACGGCGGTCGCATTTTATTTTTGATTATAGAAAAAATGCGTGGTAAAGCCATTAAACAACAATGGGAAAATGCTTTGCATAATCTGGGTTTTGCCTTACTTATGCTGTTAGTTTTATTTGTCACTTACAAAGATGTTTTGCGTTATGGCGGAAAAATAATTTCAGTGGTGACTGGTAGTATCTCACGTTAATTTTTTATAAATAAAAAAAGAAGCTTCTTAAATTTAAGAAGCTTCACTGTTTGTAAAAAAAGAGGGGATCAGCCCAGCCAGACCCTTGGGATCAGGGAATTCCGCGTATTCTCAAAACAGCCACATCTTTTTCTTCTCAATAGATCATTGTCCAAGAAAAGGATGGCCCGGACTCCTTAATGTTACTCCAAAAGATTTCTCGTCTTTTTATTGACGATAGGCTATTTGCCAAGACTGTATTAATCGCGACGGACTAACCTTTCATTTTTTAGAGAGAGCTACACTCTGTCAGAGCCGTCTTTGCTGGGGGAGGTTAAAAGTCTAATCCCGATATTCCCGCTTCTGATCCCTCTTTTTTAAAGAGCTAAAAGAGCAAATATGTTATTAAATGATATATAATAAATTAATTTTAGTCAATATGAAAATATCCATACCTGAAAATTTAAGTCCGATTGATGCTATTCGTCATTGTGGCTATGGTCTGGTGAATGATAGACGTAATCCAGAACAAAGTTTTGCCAGACGCATGGGCAGTGGTATTTATCCGCGTTTTCATGTTTATTTGGAGACGCATTTTATTAATCTGCATCTAGATCAAAAACAAGCCAGTTATGAGGGTCAATCCAAGCATAGTGGTGAATATTCAGGCGACACTGTGGAACATGAAGCTTCTAGAATCAGTGAAATGCTAGAAAAAATGTCTATTGAAGCCGGAAATACTGGCAGAAACAAGGAACCGGAGGAAAAAGGCGGTTGGCTATCTAGATTTTTTTGACAAATCAGCCCAAAATGTTAAAATACGGGCATTAAATTATACATCAATAATATGTCTTCAAAAGCAATTACGACAAGAAAAGAGGATTATTCTCAATGGTATTTGGACGTTGTAGAGGCGGCCGATTTGGCCGAAAATTCTTCAGTCCGAGGTTGTATGGTTATAAAACCATATGGCTATGCACTTTGGGAAAATATGCAGAAAATTTTGGATGCAAAATTTAAGGTGACGGGCGTAGCTAATGCTTATTTTCCAATTTTTATTCCCAAAAGTTTTTTTGAACGAGAAGCCCAGCATGTTGAAGGTTTTGCTAAAGAATGTGCTGTAGTGACACATCATCGTTTAGAAATGGATGAGGCGACTGGTAAATTAATTCCAGCCGGACCATTAGATGAGCCTTTGATTGTTCGTCCGACTTCAGAAACAATTATTTATGACACCTTTAGTAGATGGGTTCAATCATATCGTGATTTGCCACTTTTAATAAATCAATGGGCTAATATTGTTCGTTGGGAAATGCGCACCAGATTGTTTTTGCGTAGTATGGAATTTTTGTGGCAAGAGGGTCATACGGCTCATGCCACCGAAAAAGAGGCTAATGAAAGAGCTAGACAAATGATTGAAGTGTACAAAGATTTTTTTGAAAATTATTTAGCCATTCCTATTATTGCCGGTCAAAAAACAGAATCTGAAAAATTTGCTGGCGCTGATTGTACTTATTGTGTTGAAGCTATGATGCAAGATGGTAAAGCTTTGCAAGCCGGTACCTCGCATATGCTTGGACAGAATTTTGCTAAACCTTTCAATGTTTCTTTTTTGGATGAAAAAGGTGAGAATCAGTTTGTTTGGCAGACTAGTTGGGGTGTTAGTACCCGCATGATTGGCGGACTAATTATGGCTCATGGCGATGATAAGGGCATGATTATGCCACCTCGTATTGCTCCTTTACAGGTTGTAGTGGCGACTATTTTTACTAATGAAAAAGAAAAAGAAATAGTGTCAGTTGTTGCTAATGATTTAGTTTTAAAATTAAAAGAACAAGGACTAAGCGTTAAGCTTGATGATAGAGATGAAAGACCAGGGGTTAAATTTTATGAATGGGAAAAGAAAGGCGTACCGCTTAGAATAGAAATCGGACCCAAAGATGTCCAAAATAAAAAAGCTGTTTTGGTGCGTCGTGATACTTCTGAAAAACAAATCGTGGATATTTCCAAAGTATCTGCCACTACTATTGATCTGCTAGAAGAAATCCAAAAGTCATTATTTGAAAGAGCTTTATTGTATCAAAAAAATAAAACCAAAGAGATTAATGATTTTAAAAAATTTGAAAAGTTTATTGCTGAAGAAGAAGGCTTTGTGATAGCTAATTGGTGCGGTGATGAAAAATGTGAAGCTGAGATTAAAGAAAAAACCAAAGCCACTATCAGATGTATTCCTTTTGAAGGCAGTGAGGCTGATGGCGATTGTTTGTGTGGTAAAAAAGGTAAATATAAAGTAATTTTTGCTAAGGCGTATTAGTTTGTTTTGATTAATTTAAGTTTCTGTTTATGTGGAAAAAAATAGTAGGAAAATTCAATAAAGGATTGGGCATTGATTTGGGCAGTACTAAAACCATGATTTATCAGCAAGAGCGGGGGATTGTGGTGAGTGAATCTAGTGTGGTGGCTATTAATAATCGCACGGATCAGATTTTGGCTGTTGGCGATGAAGCGCGCAAAATGCTGGGCAAAACACCGCCTCATATTTTGGCATCACGTCCACTTGAACATGGGATTATTTCTGATTTTGAAGTGTCAGAAAAAATGCTTAAATATTTTATGAGTCGTGTGCAGGCTGGCAAGTGGACTATTTCTACTAAACCACGTGTGGTAATAGGTATTCCGCTGGATGTCACAGAAGTTGAAAAAAAAGCGGTTGAAGATGTGGTCATGTCAGCTGGAGCCAGCCAAGTATTTTTGGTAGAAAATATTATGGCCGCGGCTATTGGTGCGCGCATTCCTATTCAAGATGCTAGCGGTAATATGGTGGTCAATCTTGGTGGTGGCTTGACTGAGGTGGCTGTAGTGTCTCTTGATGGCGTGGTTAATTGGCGTGTCACCAAAGTGGCTGGCGCTACGCTAGATAAAGATATTATCCGTTTTGCTAGAGATGAGTTTAATCTTATTTTGGGTGAAATGGTAGCTGAGGATATTAAGAAAAAAATTGGATCAGCATATGAACTTAAAGAACCAATGGAAATGCAAATGCGCGGGCGTGATGTGATTACTGGTTTGCCGAGAGAGGTGATTGTTAATAGTGTCCAAATACAAAATTCTATTTTTCGTTCTATTCAAACTATTTTAGATACTATTAAATCAACATTAGAAACCACACCTCCAGAGTTAGTGGCTGACATTTATCAAAAAGGTATTATTTTGACTGGCGGTACGGCTCAATTAAAAAATATTGATAGATTTATTGTGAATGGCATTCAAATTCCCGTCCATATAGCTGACGATCCTCAGACTTGCACGGTACGCGGTATGGGTAGTATTCTTGATGATGAAGCCTTACTCAAAGATATTAAAGTTTTATCTTCACAGTAATTTTAATCTATGGAAAAATTTATAAAATCCATAGCTGTTGGATTGATAGCCATTATACTAATAATCGGTTTGCACTATTTGGGATGGCTTAGACCGGTGGAAAATTTGCTGGTGCAAACTGTCGCGCCAGTACAAAGCAAGGTTTTCTCTTCTTCTTTTGGTTTAAAAAATTTTTACAACGCTTGGCTGGCCAAGCGTGATTTATTGTCAGAAAATGAACAGTTGAAAAATCAATTGCTTAATTCGCAACTGGACAAAACAAAGTTAAATAGTTTGCAAGCAGAAAATGATTTATTAAAACAGGAATTAAAATTTATTGATACTAGTAAAGTAAAATATATTCCAGCTACTATTATCACAGGTGTTTCTGATTCTGATTCGCAATCAATTGTGATTGATAGAGGATCTAATGATGGCCTTAAAAAAGGTTTGGCCGTGGTGGCTGGTGGCGGAGTTTTGGTTGGAAAAATTCAAGAGGTTAGCAATAATTATAGCAAGGTGTTGTTGCTTTCTGATAATAAATCACGAGTGGCTGCCACTATTCAAAACATGAATAATACTACTGGGTTGGTTGAAGGCCAATTTGGGCTAAGTTTTTCTATGACCAATATTCCTCAAGATCAGGATTTAAAAGAAGGGGATTTGATTGTCACTTCGGGACTGGAAGGACAAATTCCCAAAGGATTATTGATAGCCAAGGTTGGACATGTTAATCAGGTGGCTAGCGAAATTTTTAAGACTGCCCTGCTCACTCCAATAATTTCTTTTGATAATTTGAGCCGGGTGATAGTAATAACCCCTTAATTAAAAAAACATGAGATCCCTGGTCAGGCCAGGGATGACAATTTTTTATGCGTTATAAAATAATAATTTATTTTTTATTGTCCTGGTTGGCGCTGATTATTCAAATCAGCTTTTTGAATAATTTTTATTTTTTATCAATTATTAATTTGCCACTTATGGCTATTGTGTTAATGATTTGTTTGTCTGATTTTACTTGGACGGCCATCTTGGCTATTTGGAGTGGTATATTCCTGGATCTTTATTCGGGTTTGCCTTTTGGTGTTTATTTATTTTGTTTCTTTTTAACGGCGATTATTTTAGAATTTCTTTTTTTGAATTGGCTCACCAATCGTTCTCTTTTTGCGTTGATGATTTTAGGTTTGGTTTCAGTTTTATCTTATAATTTAATTTTTGTGATTGTGACCGGTACTTTTCATCTTTTTGGCTGGAATGATTTTGTTTTGGGTTGGGGTTATCTAGGCTTTGTTGTTTTGCAACTAGTCTATACTTCGGTTTTGCTTTATGTTTGCTTCCGTGTTATTAATAAATTGTCAAAATCATTTAAGCCAATATTTCTACGTTCATGAAAAATGAAGAGCAATTTTTTATTGTTGAAAACATAGATCTTGGTCGTCGTGATTCGCTCTCTTGGGTGGAAGAAAGCTATGACCAAGGAGTCAATTTGCCTGAAGAAAGCAATCCGGATTTTTTGAGCTTGTCTTTGCCACGCAAAAAAGTCCGTTTTCTTTTGTGGTTTATATGTGCTGTTGTAATTGTCCTTTTTGCTCGTAGTTTTTATTTGCAAATTATTTCTGGCGGTTATTATTATTCTTTGGCTGAGGATAATCGTATTCGCAGTCATGCCGTACCTGCTCAGCGTGGAATTATTTATGACAGAAATGGCAAAGTACTGGTCAATAATATTTCTGGTTTTTCTTTGGTTGTGGTGCCAGCTGATCTGCCCATTAATCAAACCGAAAGACAAACTATAATTTCTCAGATTGCGACTATTTCTGGACTTGATCAAAACGAAGTTGAAAAGACAATCAGCTCGGCCAGCCAATATTATTTTCAGCCAATAGTCATAAAGACTGGTATCGGCTATGATGAAGCCATGGCTCTCAAAATCGCCAGCGTGGATTTGCCCGGTATTAATATTGAAACAGACGCTTGGAGATACTATCCTTTGGGACGTGATTTTGCGCATATTCTTGGTTATGTTGGTAAGATAAACGCTCAGGAATATGAGCAGAATAAAAGCAACTATTTGCTGTCTGATAATATGGGCAAGACAGGACTAGAAAAAATTTATGAAAAAGAATTGCGTGGCATAGCTGGCGAGAGACGGATGGAGGTTGATTCACTTGGTAGAGAGAAAAAAATAGTTTCTGAAGTCGCGTCTATTCCAGGCAATGATTTAATATTGTCAATTGATGCTGATTTGCAGGATAAGATTTTTCAAATCATTGACACTCAGCTTCAAGGTAAAAAGACCGCCTCTATTGTTGTGTCTGATCCTAGAAATGGTGAAATTTTGGCCATGGTTGATTATCCTAGTTATGATAATAATCTTTTTGCCAAAGGAATAAGCCAAGCTGATTATCAAAAATTATTAGATGATGAAAATAAACCGCTATTTTTTCGTGCTATTTCCGGCGAATATCCATCTGGTTCAACGGTTAAAATTGTAGAAGCGGCTGGGGCTCTGCAAGAAAAAATTATAAATATTAACACCACGATTAATAGTGTTGGTGGTATTGGTATTGGGCAGTGGTTTTTTCCTGATTGGAAAGCTGGCGGACATGGGCTGACCAATGTCACCAAGGCTATTGCTTGGTCAGTTAATTCTTTTTTCTATTACATTGGTGGTGGTTATGGGGATTTTAAGGGTATGGGAGTGGACTTGCTAGATAAATATTTTTCACTGTTTGGTTTGGGTGAAAAAATGGGTATTGATTTGCCGGGTGAACGATCTGGACTAGTACCCACACCAGAATGGAAAAAGGAAACCAAAAAAGAAAGCTGGTATGTGGGGGATACTTATCATTTGTCTATTGGACAGGGTGATTTGCTAGTGACTCCACTTCAAGTGAACAGTTATACGGCTACCATTGCCAATAATGGCAAAGTTTTTGTGCCACATGTGGTGGCTGGAGTTGCCCATCCAGATGGTTCTGTGATTGGTATTTCGCCAGCTATTATTAGACAAGATTTTATTGACAGTGATAATTTGACTATCGTGCGTCAAGGCATGAGAGAGACTATCACTTATGGTTCTGGCCGAGCTTTGTTATCTTTACCCGTCACTGTGGCTGGCAAAACCGGTACGGCTCAATGGAATTTGGACAAACCAAATCATGCTTGGTTCACGGCTTTTGCGCCATATGATGCGCCCACTTTTTGCATCACCGTGCTGGTGGAACAAGGCGGAGAAGGCAGTTCTATTGCTGCGCCAATTGCCAAGGATATTATTGCTTATTGGTTTACTAAGAATAACTAGTTAAAATGATTTCTATGTTTTCCACTTGACACAGTTTTTAAAATGTTATATCCTATTAACTGTCGTATGTAATAAATAAACAAAATAAATAAATATTTAGTCATGCAAAATTATATTTCCCCTGAGGGTTTGGAAAAAGTTAAAAAAGAATTAGAGCAACTCAAAACAGTTGATAGAGTTGAAATTATTGACAGGATTTCTCGCGCTAGAGACCTTGGCGATTTGAGTGAAAACGCTGAATATCATGAAGCTAGAGAAAGACAAAGCTTTGTTGAAGGCAGGATTCAAGAATTGGAATCACTTATTAAAAGTGCTTTAATTATTAATAATGAAAAAAATACCACTGGCAGTGTTGGTGTTGGATCAACAGTGCATGCCACTTATGATAATGGTGTTAAAGTAAAATACATGATTGTGGGCCACACCGAAGCTGATCCCATGAATGGTAAAATTTCTCATGAGTCGCCATTGGGCAAGGCTTTTATTGGCAAAATTAAAGGTGATGAATTTGAACTCGCTATTCCGGCTGGAAAAATAAAATGTAAAATTGATCATATTGAATAAAAATTGATTTAGTAGAGTAAAAAAATAAAGGGCCTCACGATTAAATCGTTGGCCCTTTTTTTGTTTAGTTTATTCTACAATTTTCTATATCAGACACACCATATTTTTGGTATAGTGATAGCATGATCTGGATCAGTTGGAAAACCCAACCGCTCAGCCAGCTCACTGCCTTCAATTCCAAAACCGAAAGATAGTAGATCCCAACCATTGGCTATGGCTATTTTTGCAGTTTGATGCAATTCATGTTGTTGATGTTTATTAGTGGAGTTATCTTCTCCGTCGCTAAAAACGCCAATCATTATTTGAGGTGCTGATTCTTTTGGTGCATCCCAGTGGTCAATTAAGTTTTTGATAGTGTCATTAACACTTTCAAACAAATAACTACCACTTTCTAATGGACAATCTTCTGACTTAATATTCGGAAGTAATCCCACTGGTAGGATTTTTGTCATGGGTTTTGTTTTTTTTGCAAAGAACAGAACACCACAGTAGAATTCTATTTCTTCTTGCAGTTTACGCATAGTATTTAGGTGTGTATTAACTGCAGAGATTGGTTTGTCGCCAAATTTAGCCATAGACATTGATCTGTCTAATAGTAAAATTGACATGGTGATGTTTAATGAAAGATCTGGGCTCATTTTTTCTCCTTTTTTGTTTCGTTTTGTGGTTTCAATAGAAGAGATTAATATATTAACATGTATTTTTGTGTTTGTCAAATCAATTTTATATTAAATTTTTTATATCTGATGTATAATTAATACCAATAGACAAATAATTAAAACTAAATATGCCAACTCAAACCAAGACTAAGCTGGAAATCTCCACCGGCCTGAATTAGTCCAAGCGCGTGTGGATGCTAAAATCAAGCGTCAAGCGACGAAAATTTTTAGCGACTTGGGTTTGGATATGAGTACAGGCATAAAGATTTATTTGGCTAAAGTAGTGAGTGAGAAAGGTGTGCCTTTTGCTATGCTGACTGAGAATGGTTTTACACCGGAGCAGGAAAAGAGAATGTTGGCTGATATGGCAACCACCGAGAGGGCTTATAGATCTGGTCGTCGCAAGCCGGCTAGAAGCATGGCGGAATTAAAAAGACAACTATTAGCTTAAGTTATGATTTATTCCGTTTGGCATACTACGAAGTTTAAGCGACAATATCGAAAATTAATCCGGTCTAATCCTAATTTAGTTAAAGATTTAGATTTTATTGTAAGCTTGTTGGTAGATCAGAAAATTTTACCAGACAGAAACCGTAATCATAAGTTATATAGTGATTTATTTTAAATTTTCACAAACAAAAAATCCCGACCACTGTGGCCGGGATTTTTTGACGTCAGCATGTGTAACTGTTTGTCGAAAGAAAGTAGTTGTGGTAAAATTATGTATGAAGTTAACCACTCAATTATATGCCCCTTGATTATGTTAAAAAAAATCGTAGTAATGATATTAATGATACGCAAATAAGTCAAGCTTTTGTCAAAGCCGATTGGTCGGAGAAAGATACCGCAAAAACCCTTGAAAATATCGACTCACACGCAAAGAAACTAAACTTGCTGTTAATAGGCGGTTTGGTCGTTATATTGGTAATAGCGTTTGGTTTTTTGGAAATATTCGCTCCGCTATTTAATAAAGTTGGCCAACCGCCTCTTGCTATAAATATTAATAAAAATAATGAGCTGACCACGCAACAATTCCAAGAGAAATACGGCCTCAGCGAGTCGTTGATTATTAAAAGCAATTTTATTAAATTCACCAAAGGGGAATTGGTTGTTTGCGATATCAATGGTAACACGGTCAAAGTTTTGAAAGAGTATAAGCCAATTAATTCAGCGGCAAATTCCAGCGTCTCGACTTCGTCATCTTCGGCGGAAATGATGACCTTTCCTTCTCCTTTGGGTTCTTTTTATATTGGTGAAACCGGAATGGCAAATTATAGCAGAACAAGAAAAGTTTATGGAATTGACGGTAAATATTTATTTTCCATTAATTATAGGTATGGCAAAGTTTTAAAATGGTCGCCTTCTGAAAAATTTCTGGCTGTTTTAGACAATACTAACCTTCAATATGGCTTGGTTGATGTAGTGGTGTATAGTACGGCGCTGGCGAAAGAAGTTTTTCGATTCCCCTTACGTATTCCTTATGGCGGTACTTCCAGATATGGCGAATCAAACGCTGATTTTGCTTGGTCGGACAGAAACGACACCCTTTATGTTTCAGAAGCTAATAATAGCATATACATTTTTAATAATTTTGGCGGTGATTTGTCAGAACGAAGTGTTTATATTGAAGAGCCTTGCAATTCGTTGGCGGTTAGAGGCAACGAAATTTATTGCACAAAAAAAATGGGGACGATATACTCTGGCACGGCAAACACGACTGGCACCGATAAGAATGGCGATATTATTAAATATATATTAACAGATAATCATGAGCTTGCCCCACCCCAAGATCTTACGCCCGAAAGATTAGACGGCGAATACAATGCCAGCATTTCTTTTATTGATAATTCTCATCTGCTGTTTGTGCCTTTGTTAGGATTGAATACGATAATCAATGTCGATACGGGAAAAATCGCCGAATTGAGTTCTATTGGCCGAACAACTGTCGACCACTCTGAGGAGGCGAAGTTATTTGCTGATCTACAGGGCAACGATGAGATGCCTATTATTAGGTATTTGGGTGATGGTAATGATGTGATAAATCTCCAGTCGGAGACGTCAGTAATTTCCAATAAGTATAATGTTATTTCACCGTCGATTGATAATTATCCTGTGATGAATCAGGAAACTTCAAAGATTGAAATAGAAAAAGTAAAAAGCATCATGAATGAGATAAAACAAGGGCATCTTACGGGTAATTCGTCTTTAATTAAAGCACATTTCTCGACTACAACTCTTAGGGATTATTCGCTGGGGGAAGATTCTAAGGGTAATCTTCTAAAAGACGATTCCGTTACGATCAATAGTATTGATTGGCAGGGAGCTGGAATAACAGCTAAGTTTACTACTATTTATAAGGGTCAGGTAATGAATGAGGAATGGGATTTTTTCAAAATAGACGGCGATTGGAAATATGATATTAACGAGACTGAGCAGAGACTGAATAAAAAATATGTTAATGCAAAAAAAAGTTTGGGCGATCCCAATGGCTATGTTGACTTTAAGGTAGATATCGGGTCTTTCGGATCTCATCTCTTAGTTAATAATGGAAAAGATACCGATGTGCGAGTGGATATTACAAATGTCGGCACAAAAACGGCAGATTACACTCCCTTGCTTGTAATATTTATGTCAGGTTATGATGCTGGCGACCCATATATTTGGTATCCTGACATATTCGGCTTTATTAACGGCAAATTTTTTCCGCTTGCGCCCGGTGAAAAAAGAATTTTCTATTTTCGTCCTTATCGCGATAGCGCTAATCGCGAAATGAAAGACACTCCGGGAATAAAAACGGTGACAGCTATTGTTAACGAGGACAGGGGAATAAAAGAAAGTAATTATAGCAATAATATTACTACTACTTCAGTGCAAATGTACTCTAATTAGGATAGTTTTCCACTATCTTTTTGAAGTGATAAATAGTTGTCAATAAGTCAGTCAAAAACCGCTCCGAGAGGAGCGGTTTTATTGAAGCAGTTGCTGACCCTTGGTCGGGATTTTTTTTAATTCTTAATTGTTTTTAGATATCCAAATTCTTTACACTCTTGGCATGGGTTTGAATAAACCGCTTTCTAGGTGCTACATCAGAACCCATCAAAACATCAAAAATTTCATCAGCTTTTTCTGCGTCCTCTACGGTAATGCGTTTCATTTTGCGTTGCATCGGATCCATGGTGGTATTCCAGAGTTGATCGGGATTCATTTCACCAAGACCTTTGTAGCGTTGAATATTGACTTTGACGCCAGCAATTTCTGCTGATTCTAGAGTTTCCATGGTTTCATCAGCCGTTTCTTCCGCTGTCTCTTCTTCAGATACAACATCTTCTTTTGATTTTTTAGCGTCTTTGTTGGTTTGTCTCTTGGCTTGGGCTGTGGCCACCATTTGTTCTTTGGCGTTTTGCAAATCTTCTTCAAGATAGATCCAACGCACTTCACTGCCGACTTGAATGCGGAATAATGGCGGTTGAGCCACATAGATGTGTCCTTGTTGAATCAGGGCAGGGAAGTGACGATAAAATAAAGTGAGAAGCAGGGTGCGGATATGAGAGCCATCCACATCAGCATCAGTCATAATTACTATTTTGTGATATCTTAAATCTTCAATAGTGAATTGTTCGCCGATATTGGTGCCCATGGCAATAATAAGCGACTTGATTTCGTTGTTGGCTAGCATTTTGTCTAGTCTGGCTCTTTCTACATTGAGGATTTTGCCACGCAAGGGCAGAATGGCTTGAGTTTCGCGATTACGGCCTTGTTTGGCACTGCCTCCGGCCGAGTCTCCCTCTACAATAAATATCTCGGAAATTTTAGGATCTTTTGATGAACAGTCAGCTAATTTGCCAGGTAAAGCAAAGCCATCAAGCGCTCCTTTGCGTAAGACCGTATCACGAGCTGCCTTGGCTGCCACACGAGCACGAGCCGCCAAAACACATTTGCCGATAATAGCCTCGGCATCACGAGGGTTTTCTTCTAAATAAATTTCAAAAGCTTCGGACATGACTTTATCCACAGCTGATCTAGCTTCCACGTTGCCTAGTTTGGCTTTGGTTTGACCTTCAAATTGCGGTTCACGAAGCTTGATAGAAATAACAGCGGTTAAGCCCTCACGAACATCTTCGGCGCCCAAATTAGCGTCTTTTTCTTTGAGATAATTTTTCTTTCTGGCGAAATTATTGAGGGTGCGGGTAAGGGCGGTACGGAAACCGATGACGTGCATACCGCCTTCAAGATTATAAATGTTATTGGCAAAAGCCATCACGTTCTCGTTGTATTCGTCATTATACTGTAAAGCCACTTCCACACTTATTTCTTCGGCTTCTTTTTCCACATAAAAAATATTGTCATGCTTGGCATCTAAATGAATATTAAGATGTCGGACATAAGAACGGACACCGCCTTCAAAATAAAAAGCATAACATTGATGATTGTCTTTTTTTCTTTCATCACAAACCAATATTTTGACGCCTTTGGTCAGATATGTTTGTTGGCGCATGTGATCCAAAATGGTTTGCAAATTAAAAGTAGTGACGGAAAAAATCGTGTCGTCCGGTTCAAAGGTAATTTTGGTACCCGTACCCTTGGCTTTGCCAACCGAGGCGATAGTCTTTTTGGGCTTACCTCTGGAATATTCTTGCATCCAGAGTTGGCCGTCGCGTTTGACTTCTGCTTTAAGGTAAGTTGAGAGAGCATTAACCACGGATACGCCCACGCCATGCAAGCCACCGGAGACTTTGTAGCCTTCACCGCCGAATTTACCGCCAGCATGAAGCACGGTCAAAACTGTTTCCAGAGAAGACTTGCCAGTGGCTTTGTGTTTTTCCACTGGAATGCCACGTCCATTATCTTCACAAGAAATACCGCCTTCTGGCAAAAGTTTTAATTTAATGAGGTCGCAATGACCGGCCATGGCTTCGTCAATGGAATTATCTACTACTTCCCAAATTAAATGATGCAAACCAGCTTCGGCTGTGTTTCCGATGTACATGCCCGGGCGTTTGCGTACTGGATCAAGGCCTTCCAAAACTTGAATCTGGTCGGCGCCGTAATTGCTGACTGCCTTGGTTTTTTTATCGTCGTTTTTTGCCATATCTGAATACAAATTACTAATTAAAAAGCACTGATTTATTCAGTTGTTTATAACTTAATTTTAGCATTTTTTTGGGTTTTGGGCAAGAGTAAAGCTTCACATTGACAAAACCCATTTTTTGCTATATAATGGCTATTGTCTGGATAGATGGGATGATCGCTTCGCCAATTTTGGCGGGGAGGAAAGTCCGAACACTCGTTTCGCTTCGGCGAATATGTCGCGGTAGTGGGTAACGCCCACCCAATCAATCGTGAGGTTGATTGAGGACCAGTTCCACAGAGACAATACTAATCAATATTTATATTGATGAAAGGTGAAAAGTGTGACAGTGTTTTGAATTAAGTAAGAGATATCTCCTTAAGTCAAAGCTATGCCACTCGGCGCCCAGCAATGGGACGCTTGTGGTAAACTCTACCTAGTGCAACCCCAAACATAGTAGGGGGCTTGATCTTGGCAGTAATGCCAGAGACAGATAGATGATCATCACTGTATTTATACAGTACAGAATTCGGCTTACAAGTCTGTCCAGACAATAGAAAACATCTCGCTTTTATGGCGAGGTGTTTTTTTATTTTGACAAAATACCTTTTTTGTGATATGATGTTATGTTAAAATAAATATATGAAAAGATCAGAAATTGCTATTTCCGCCAGCCTGGTGCCGGTGGATTATCTCATGATTATCTTGGCTGGTATTGCCTCGTATTTTTTGCGTTATTGGGAGCCGATAAAAAACATCAGACCTGTTATTTTTAATTTGACGCTCGGTGTTTTTATTAATTATTTGGCTATTATTGCTATTATTTGGATAATTAGCTTTGCTTTGGCAGGACTATATTCCATGCGCGCCACACGCCGTCCTATTGATGAAGTATCAAAAATAATTCTTGGTTGCTCCACGGCTGTCATGTTTTTGATGTTTGTTTTCTTTTTTAGTCGTAGTCTGTTTGATTCCCGTTTTATTATTTTGATTGGTTGGGTATTATCTATTGTTTTTGTGGTTATTGGTCGCGGTGTTGTCCGTCTGATTCAGCATAATTTATATCGTTTTAATATTGGCACTCATCGGGTTGTGATTATTGGCAAAGGCCAAGTTTCAGAAGAAGTTATAAATAGTTTTGGTCAAAATATTAAGACTGGCTATAAGATTGTGGAGCAATTTGCTGATTTTGATAAAGAAATAGAAGTCAAACTTGAAAAAATGGCGCGTGAAGATAAATTTGATGAAATTTTGGTGGCTACTTCCAATTTGTCTTCAAAAGTGCTAGATAAAATTAATGATTTTTCATATATCAATCATATTGATCTCAAATATGTGGCTGATATTTTTGAATTTCCAATCACTAATTTTCAAATTGACACTATTAATGGTTTGCCAATCATTGAAGTGAAAAAAACCCGTCTTGATGGCTGGGGACGCATTGCCAAGCGCATTTTTGATGTGATTGTCTCGTCAATTATTATAATTTTAATTTCACCAATTTTATTGGCTACAGCTATTGCTATAAAAATTGATTCCCGAGGGAGTGTGTTTTTTTCTTATAAAAGAATAGGGGAGCAAGGCCGGCCATTCACTTATTTCAAATTCCGTTCCATGATTCGCGATGCTCATAAATATCGTTTTGATGAAAAGTTTTTGAAGGCGTTTCAAAATCTTCGCGATGGCACTCCTATGATGAAGTTTGAAAATGATCCGCGAGTCACTAGGGTTGGCAAATTTATCCGTCGTTTTTCTATTGATGAATTGCCAGAGTTATTTAATGTTTGGATTGGTAAAATGTCTTTGGTTGGTCCACGGCCTCACGAGGTTGAAGAAGTGGCTAAATATGAAAATTTTCATAAGCGGGTTTTGACTATCAAGCCGGGTATGACTGGCATGGCCCAGGTTTCCGGTCGTAGTGACCTTGATTTTGATGATGAAGTAAGGCTTGATGTGTGGTATATGGAAAATTGGAGCATGAAGCTGGATTTGATGATTTTGTTCAAAACACCACTGGCTGTGCTGAAAAAACGCAAAACAGAATAAATTATTTTTTTAAAAAATTGCTTCTTTTTAGAAGTGATTTTTTTAATTTGCCAAAATCCGGCAAATTTAATAAGATACACACATGAAAACAGCCCTTGTCCACGATCATTTGGCTCAAGACGGTGGTGCCGAGCAAGTCTTAAAGGTTTTTCAGGAAATGTTTCCTGAAGCGCCTATTTTTTCGTTGATTTTTGATAAGAAAAATACCAACAGTTTTTTTAAAAACAAGGACATTCGCACTTCATTTTTGCAAAAAATTCCTTTCGGAGTAAGGCATTATCAATGGTGGCTCTCAGCTATGCCTTCAGCCATTGAAAGCCATGATCTTATGGCGTATGATTTGGTGCTGTCCAGCGCTTCGGCTTTTGCCAAAGGTGTTATTACTAAACCTGGCAGTGTGCATATTTGCTATTGCCACACGCCAACCAGATATTTGTGGCTGGACACCCATTCCTATCTTCAAGAGCTTAAAGTACATCCGATAGTCAAATCTTTTTTGCCTTTTACTTTGCGTAAACTTCGTCAATGGGATAGATTGGCTGCCGACAGAGTGGATCATTTTATTGCTAATTCCCATACAGTCAAAGAAAGGATTAAAAAATATTATGGCCGTGATAGTGAGGTGATTTATCCGCCAGTGGAAACTGAAAAGTTTTATATTTCGCCAAACGAAAAAAAATATTATTTGGCTGGCGGACGGCTCGTGCCCTACAAGCGTTTTGATTTGGTTGTTAAAGCTTTTTCACGTCTGGGCATTCCGGTTAAGATTTTTGGCATTGGTCCGGAAATGAAAAATCTAAAACAAATGGCCAAAAGTAATGTACAATTTTTGGGCAAGGTGAGTGACGAAACCAAACGCCGTTTGTATGCCGATTGTATTGCCTATCTTAATCCGCAAGAAGAGGATTTTGGCATAACAGCCATTGAGGCTATGGCTAGTGGGCGACCAATTATTGCTTATGGTGCTGGCGGAGCCACTGAAACTGTTTTGGCTGGGCAAACAGGAGAATTTTTTGATGAACAGATTTGGGAAGACTTGGCAGACAAAATTATTCGTTTCCGTCCAGAAAACTATAATCCGGAAATAATAAAAAATCATGCTCAGCAATTTAGTACGGCAATGTTTAAAGAAAAAATGAAAGAGTTTATAGATAAAAAGAGGTAAATTTATGAAAATTGGAATTGACGCCAGATGTCTGATGCAAGATAATTATTCGGGTGTGTCCTGGTACACTTTTAATCTGCTGACAGCTTTGTTTGAAATTGATCATGAAAACGAATATATTTTGTTTTATAATTCTTCGCAAGATTTTAAAGTGCCTGATTGGTGCCGTCCTAATGTTCGTTCGGTTGTTTTTAAAAAATCAAATAAAATTTTTAATCTCTCTTTATTTGTTCGGAGTCAGCCGAAGTTGGATGAATTAATCGGTGGTGTGGATATCTTTTTTGCGCCCAACGCTAATTTTTTGGCTCTGTCAAAAAAATGTCGGTCAATCATTACTGTACACGATTTGTCTTGGTTGCGTTATCCTGAATTTTTTACACTTAAAGGTCGTTTGTGGCATAAGGCTGTTAAATTTAGAAAAAATTTAATGTTGGCTGATACAATTATTGCGGTTTCAAATAGCACCAAGAATGATTTGGTTGAGTTGTTAAAAATTCCAGCCGAAAAGATAAAAGTTATTTATGAGGGTGTGGCTGAAAAATTTAAGCTTTTGGACAAAGATTCTATTGAGATTAAAAAAGTCCAGCAAAAGTATAATTTGCCGGATAAGTTTTTTCTGTTTTTGGGCACAATTGAACCTAGAAAAAATATTTTAGGCCTAATTAAGGCAATTAAACAATCAAAAACAGATTACAAGCTGGTTTTGGCTGGCGGTCGTGGCTGGAAATCCCAGTTAATTTATGAAATAGTCAGAAATAGTGATAAAATAAAGTTAATCGGTTATGTGGCCGAGGCTGACAAACCAGCCTTATATAATTTGGCTTTGTCTTTGGTTTATCCATCATACTATGAAGGTTTTGGCTTACCACTGGTGGAGGCTATGGCTTGTGGCTGTCCGGTCGTTGCTGGAGCCAATTCTTCGCAAGGCGAGGTGGTGGCTGAGGCTGGATTATTAGTTGATCCTTATAATGTTAATGAAATAAAAAAAGCCATGGAAATCATGGCCGAGGATGTTGATTTAAGAAATAGATTAATTGAAATAGGGCAGGTGAGAGCCAAAAATTTCAGTTGGCAGAAAACCGCGAGTGAGTTTTTGGAGTTATTAAAAAAATAACAGCCGCGAAAATCTTTTTAGGGATAATCGCGGCTTGGTGCGGGGGTTGGCTTAGATGGCCACTTTGAGGCCGTCTTCGCGAACCAGGATTAGCTTGTTGCTACGGGTTAGGCAACAAGAGACGAACGGTAGTGTGTTGAGCGCCACGTATGGCGTCACAACAATTATGTCGTTTTCGACTTCGTCGTGGTTGCGTTGTGCGCGGTGCGCTTCCAGACGCTGGGAGCGACGCCGGCTGTTGGCCAGTGCTTGGTGCAACTGGCGCTTATACAACGAATTCAAGTTCGTTGTCTTTTCACCACCGAAGCGGTGCTGTTCGCGTTTGGCTTTTCCGCCGGGGACTTCCACAAACACTTTCTTCATCTGTTTTTTCCTTTTTGGTTTTTTTCTTTGGTTTCTGTTTTTTGTTGTTTGTGGCCGATTTAGAAACGGCCGAATTCGTTGTTGCGTTGCCAGCCAATGTTCAGCTGGGTTTGAAAAAGTTGTTCGTTGTGGTGTCTGCGACGGATTTGTTGGGGGTCAAACAAAAACTCCCAAATTAATTGCGACCGACAGTCAGACTCAACCTTGCTCCACAAATAGCGGAGCATCTCAATTTGTTGTGAAAGGGCCTTCATAACAACTTCTCCTTTGTTAGGGTTAACTTCAGAATTCATCAATTATTACAGTATAGCATACATCTAATATTTTGTCAATAGCAGTTAATATATTTTATTTAAATTTAGCTAAAATTTATGAAAATAGGCATAGATGCGCGACTATATGGCACCAAACATGGCGGTATTGGTCGCTATACTCAGGAGCTGATCAAATATTTGGAACAAAATGTGTCAAGAGAGCCAAAGGCTGGTGATCAGTATTTGGTTTTTGTATCTCGTGACGGATTTAAGGATTATCAGCCACAAAATCCAAACTTCAAAAAAGTCAAAGCTAATTTTCGCGTTTATTCTTGGCAGGAACAATTGATTTTTCCGTTTTTGCTGTGGCGACATCGTCTTAATTTAGTACATTTTACGCATTTTAATGCGCCGATTTTTTATCTGGGCGAATTTGTGGTGACTATTCACGACTTGATTATTTCGCATTTTCCAGACAGTCGCGCCACCACTCTCGGGCCGTTTAAATATTTGATTAAATTAAAGCTATACAAAGTGGTTGTATCGCACATAGCGCACAAAGCTCAAAAAATTATTGCTGTGTCTAATTTTACCAAAGAAGATATTGCCAAACAATTAAAAGTTAATATAGCCAAAATTCAGACAATTTATGAAGGTGTTGATTTTTCACCAGCTGTGGAAAAGTCAAACTGTGGAAAAGTTTTGACTGATCTTGGGCTAAATAAAAGATTTTTAATTTATGTTGGTTCGGCTTATCCTCACAAGAATTTGGAAAAATTGGTTTTGGCTTTTCAAAAAATAGTCAGAGAAGGCGCTGATTTGCAATTAGCTCTAGTTGGCAAAAAGAATTTTTTTTATAACCAAGTGGAAAAGTTTATTGCCAAAGGCGAGAATTTGTCCGGACAGCCAACCAAAAACATTATCCTGACCGATTATCTTGAAGATGACAAATTAGCTTGTCTATATCAGTCTGCTAATGTTTATGTTTTTCCCTCGCTAATAGAAGGTTTTGGCTTGCCACCATTAGAGGCTCAGCATTATGGTTTGCCGGTTGTTAGCTCCAATGCCACTTGTTTGCCGGAAATATTAGGTAATAGCGCCTTATATTTTGATCCTAGTAATGTTGATGATATGGCTGAAAAAATTAAGCAACTTATTGATAATGAACCCTTAAAAATGGATTTAATACTAAAAGGCCAGGAAAATTTGAAAAGGTACTCTTGGGATAAAACCGCCAAAGAGACATTGCAGGTTTATGAAAATATTTTAAGTAAGTAGTAAATTTTTTAATTTGTAATTGATTTAGAGTTATCCCCAATAATTTTAAAGACGGTTGTTCACAACCGTCTTTTTATGTTATAATAAATGTAAATTAAATTATTTTACATATCAACAGGCGATAATTTATTCGCCTAATTTAAACATACATACGAAGGTGGCAACTAAAAAAGCCCCAATCAAAAAGTTATTGGCCAAACGGCCGGCAAAACAGGTTAAAAAAGCTATTAAAAATAGCAATTTGACCAAGCCGAGCCGTGCTTTGCTTTCTGAAAAAACAAAGCCGGAAAGCGAGGAGAATGTGCCACTTCCTCTGAACAAGCAAAAAGAAATCGTTATTAAGATTAGCGATAGTCCCATGGACATTTACACTTCGCCCCATGTTTTGGATTTATCGCAAACACGATTTATTGAAAAAGTCAGACCACCAGAAGAATTGGCCAGCAATGATTACAGTGATTTGCCAGGTGGAGAAATGCTGGAAAAATTTTATTTTTTTGAATTTTGGGATTTTGAAAAAAGCGAAGTTTTGAATTTTTTTAAAAATTTTGGGCGGAATGTCTTACATTGGCGTGAAAAAGTATTTCCGCGTTTGGAATTATTGCCAAAAACTCCAGCCATAGACAAAGAAAAAATACATTTGCCAGATAGTAGCTTGGCTACTTGGCAAGAAGTGTCTATTATTAACTTATTTTTGTTTATTTTTAGCGTCTTTAATAAGATTTTTTCTACCATTAAAGATCTTCGTTTTTATTTTTCTAAATCAGCAGAACCTGAAGATGAGGAAATTGAATTTAATCAAAAAGAAATTTTGCCAGAGGAACTGACTAAAGCCCTTAAGTCTCCAGGCATGTTGGAGTTGGAACGTCAAATTTTAGCTGAAGTTGCAGTTGACGAAATGTGGGCTCATTATCAAAATCTTGGTGTTATGAAAAGAGCTAATGAGCCTATTTTTGAAGAAGAAATTAAGTCTAAAAACCCCAAAGAAGAATTATTCAAAGATTTTTTTGGTTCAGCTCAGACGCCGGTTTTTCCTGTTCAGCCACTCAAACCGGTTGGACCTAATATTTTTCAAAGAATGCGCTTATCTTTGGCTGAATGGATCAAGCCAAAAGAGCGGGTAAAAAGAGAATCAAAATTAAAATTCAGTTGGTCTTTAGGTTTTGAAAAAGCTATTTTCAAAAAACCGAATTTTCAGATGCCACATATTCCTAGACCTCATTTGCCACACATGCCACACATGGAAATGCCTCATTTTGAAATGCCAGAAGTGCATTTACCTAATATTTCCATGCCCCAAATCAAAATGCCACATTTTGAAATGCCACACATGGAAATGCCAGAAGTGCATTTGCCAGAAATTAATTGGCCCAAATTTAACGGCCGAAAATATTACGATTGGCAAATCAAGCAAATCAGTTCTTGGCGTGTGGCTGTCAGACCAACTTTGATTTTTGCTTTGATAATTATTGTGGCGGTTATTTTGCCCATTAAAGGTATGGCTTATTGGCAAAAAATAAATTCAGCTAAAGGTGAAATTTTAGGCCAAGCTAAAGAAGCTTTGACCAATATGAAATCAGCTCAAACCGAGCTTTTCAAGTTTGATGTTCAAGGTGCTCAAAGCTATATGACTGTTGCTAATAGTAATTTTGTTTCGGCTCAGAACCAACTGGAAGATGTCAGATCTTTTTTTACTGATTTAGCTGAAATTTCTCCCATCAATAATAGCTTCAAAAGTGGCAAAAATTTATTGGAATTAGGACAGCATTTGTCCACGGCTGGCGAGCATTTATTGATTGGAGTTGAATTATTAAAACAGCCGACAGATGGCAAATTGACTGAAAAAATAAAAGGTTTTCAAAAAGAAAATCAAATTGTAATGGCCGAGCTTGGTATTGCTCAAACTAATTTGCAGAATATTGATGCCAAATATTTGCCCGAAGAACAGCGCGCACAATTTTTGGAACTCAAAGATAAGATGCCACAACTAATGGAAGCTTTGCAAAAATTTCAAGGCTTGACTGATTTTGCTATTAATTTTTTGGGTGATAATGATATCCGTCGTTATTTGGTTATTTTTCAAAATAGCAACGAGCTTCGTGCCAGTGGCGGTTTTATGGGCAGTTTTTCGCTTGTTGATTTTAAATCAGGACAAGTCAAAAATTTGCAATTGCCAAGCGGTGGCACTTATGATGTGCGCGCAGGTTTGAATCAATTATTGCAAGCGCCTCAGCCGTTGCAAATAGTTAATGCACGTTGGGAATTCCAAGACACCAACTGGTGGCCTGATTGGCCGACCACTGCCGAAAAAGTCAGCTGGTTTTATGAAAAAAGCGGTGGCCCCACAGTTGATGGTATTATTGCTATTAATTCTCAATGGCTAGGTGAAATTTTAAAAATTGTCGGCGATGTGCCCATGCCAGAATACAACAAAATTATCACGGCTGATAATTATGAAATGGAATTGCAAAAAAGTGTAGAAATTCAATATGCTGATAAAAAAGCGCCCAAAAAGATTTTGTCAGATTTGGCGCCAAAGCTTTTGGAAAAGTTATTAAAAGTCCAGCCTGATAAATTTTTGAATTTAATGTTGGCTGTTAAGAGTGGTTTGGATCAAAAAAATATTATGATGTATTTATCTAATTCTGATCAAGAAAAATTTGCATCTGACAATAATTGGGACGGCAGACAAAAAGATGCTGGCGGTGATTATTTGAATGTGGTAGCCACTAATATTGGTGGTGGTAAAACAGATAATGTGATCAACCAAAACATTTATCATCAAGCCAAGATCATGCCTGATGGCTCAATTATTGATAGTGTGGTGATTTCTCGTTATCATTTTGGTCCTATAGATGATATTTTTACCACTCATTTTAATCGCAGTTATTTGCGTGTTTATGTGCCAGAAGGCAGTAAGCTCATCAAGGCTGTGGGATTTGAAGCGCCAGAAGCTAATACTTACAAAAAAATTGATGATTATTTGCAAGTTGATCCTGCTCTTATAAATGAAAACACAGCCACAATTGATGCTTCTTCCCAAACAAAAATTTATACTGAAAACGGTAAAACCGTTTTTGCTAATTGGATGACTCTAAAACCAGGCCAGACTCAAGAAGCAGTTTTGACTTATCAATTGCCATTTAAACTAACAAAATTGCCAACGCCAACATCCAGTCCTGATTTGATTGGAAGAATAAAAAATGCTTTTGCTCCGGCAACCAATGTTAATTATGAGTCGTATAGTTTATTAATTCAAAAACAATCAGGCAGTCGCAATAATTCCATTATCAGTGGTTTGTCTTATGCTGATAATTTGCAACCGGTCATTGATTATCCTCAAGAATTGATAAGTGACGAAGCCAACAGAGAAACCACCTTCAAAAGCACGCTAGATACTGACAAGTTTTATTTTGTAGGTTTCAAGTCAAAATAATCATTTATAATATATATAATTTTAAAATTATGCCACCAGAAAAAAAACAATCAAATTCGTCAGATGACAATTTTGACGCCAAGAAAGTTTTTACCACTAGCGACATCACCACGATGGATGATGATGAGGCTTATTTGATTGCCAAAAAAAATAACCCTCGTTTTATCCAGCCGACTAGGACGCCCGATCAAAAGAAAAAAAATATCCAGCGCGGTTTGGCCGAGGTTTATACTGATGGCGATGGAGAAATTCCAGATCTGAGCAAATTAGAAAATGGTAATAGGCCATTGTGGAAAACTATTTTGTACACCTTGATTGTAATTTTGATTGTGTTGTTTAGCGCGGCTGCGGCTGGTTTTTATATTTTTAATAATCTCATGAAAGGTGACAGTTTTACTAATGAAAATGTTTTGCTAAAAATTCAGCCACCTCTAACTTTAGTTTCCGGTGCCGATGGCGATTATGTGGTCACTATCACTAATAAAGAAAAAGTCAATTTATATGATTTGAAATTGCAAATTATATATCCCGACAGTTTTGTTTTTGGCAGTGCTGACCCCAAGCCCATGGGAGATGGCAATAATATTTGGAATTTTAGTATTTTAAAAGCCGGTGAATCGCTCCGTGTTAATTTAAAAGGCAAAGCCGTGGCTTCGCTCAGCTCAGCGCTTACTTTCAGAGCTGATTTGGATTTCAAGCCAGCTGATCTTAATGCCACTTATCGTCAAGAAGCTATTATAGATTTAACAATAACTTCTTCTATCATTGGTTTGTCAGTCATTGGACCGGAAACTGCTCTATCAAAAGACAATGTTGAATATGATATTAAATATCAAAATACCGGAATTGATGATTTGTCTGATTTACAAATCGTGGTTGATTATCCGGCTGGTTTTATCTTTGGTTCTTCCACACCAATTGCGCAAGCTGGCAATAGCAATACTTGGGTTGTGGATAAGTTAAAAGCCAGTTCCACTGGAGAAATAAAAATTGGTGGAAATTATTCGGCCACTGAGGCTACTGGAAATCAAGAGTTTAAAGTGCGAGTGCAACTCAAAAACAAAGGTGATTATTATCCGCAAAGCGAGCAGTCAGTGGTGACTAATGTGATCAAGGATCAATTGAGTTTGCAACTTATTGCCAATGGTTCGGCTCAGGATCAACCAATTAATTTTGGCGACATGCTTATTTATTCTATTAATTTTAAAAATACCGGACAAGATATTATTCAAAGCGCTAAGGTGGTTTTGACTTTGGATTCGCAAATAGTTGATTGGGATACTCTTGCTGATGAACATCGTGGCGTGGCCGATGCTGGAAAAGGCACAATCACCTGGACTGGACGCAATGTGCCTCAGCTTTTGAAATTAGCTCAAGGTGAGGAGGGAACTATTTCTGTTTCTGTGAGATTAAAGGATTTTGCCACGGCCAAAGCTGATAATGTTAGTAAGTATAGCGTAGAAAGTTCAGTAGAAGCTACAGGCGCCCAAGCCAGTGGTATTAGTGTTGATGTTAAAAGTAATAGTATTACAAATGCTATTAATTCAGATCTGACCTTTGTGTCTGGAGCCAAATATTATAATAGTGATAATATTGCTTTGGGACTCGGACCAATTACTCCAAAAAACGGGGAAGTGTCCAGTTATAATATTGAAATGAATGTTGGTAATAATATTCATGATATTAGTGATGGTAAAGTAGTAATCACTTTGCCAAAGGGTGTGGCTTGGGCCAATAATACCAGCGCCGACAGGGGAGATATTGTCTATAATAGCAAAACCAATCAGGCGATTTGGGCTATCGGCGATTTGGCAAAATCAAATGGATTGATTTCTGGATCGTTTAATGTCAGTATTCAGCCAACCAGCAATGATGTTGGCAAGGTTTTACTTTTGGTTTCTGATGCTACCTTGACCGCCAAAGATGGTGTGACTGGTGCTACCATGAAAAAGAGTGTTAAAGCTATCACTACGGCGTTTGAAGATCCGATTTTGGGACAATTGGGCGGAATGGTTGAATAAAAAATAAAAATGTTTAAACTTTTAAAAAAATCAAATAAATCTCAAGCGCGCTTGGGCAGTCTTAAAACTGCGCATGGTATTTTACCAACGCCGTTTTTTATGCCCATTGCCACCAAAGCGGCTGTCAAAAATTTGACGGCTGATGATATTAAAGTTTTGGGTTCGCCAATTTTGTTGTCCAATACTTATCATTTATATCTCACGCCTGGCATGGAAGTTATGAAGATGGCCGGCGGACTGCACAAATTTATGGATTGGAATGGCGCCATTCTGACAGACAGTGGCGGGTTTCAAGTTTTTTCATTATCAAAAATAAGAAAACTTCTGCCTGGTGGTGTGGAATTTCGTTCGCATTTGGATGGTAGCAAGCACATACTCACGCCGAAAAAAGTTTTGGAAATTCAAAAAATAATAGGTTCGGATATTGCCATGATTCTGGATGTTTGCCCGCCATCAATGGCCAAAAGGGAAGAAGTGGCTGAAGCTGTTAAACTCACGTCTAAATGGGCAAAAATGGCCAAACAAGCCATTATGAAAGGCAATTTTGGAAACAAACAATTACATTTTGGAATTATTCAGGGTGGAATTTTTAGGGATCTAAGAGAAAAAAGTTTAAAAGAATTAGTTGATTTGAATTTTGATGGTTATGCTGTTGGCGGATTGGCCGTGGGTGAAACTAATCATGAAATGTACGAAGTCTTGGATTATTTGACGCCACTTATGCCAGAGAAAAAACCTCGCTATCTTATGGGTGTGGGCACACCGGAAAATATTATTGAAGCTGTAAAAAGGGGAGTGGATATGTTTGATTGTGTTATTCCGACTCGTGAAGCCAGACATGGAAGATTATATTGTTTTCTTGGCAAGGGTTTGAAGTATGAGACAATTAATATGACCAATGCCAAATATAAAAACGATTTTTCGTCAATCAATAACACTAATTTAAAAAAATATTCCAAAGCTTATTTGCATCATTTGTTCAAAACCGGTGAACCTCTAGCCATGCGACTGGCCACCTTGAATAATTTGGATTTTTATCTTAAGCTGATGGCGTGTATTAGACAAGATATTCTAAAAGGCAAAATATGATGAATAGTAATATTTTTAATCTGACAAATTTATTGGCAATATTGATTAGCTTGGCTATTTCGGTTGTTTTGGTGCCTTTAGTTATTAAATTGGCAGTTAAAAATGGGGCTGTGGATAACCCCAAATCAGCAAGTAGAAAAATTCATCAACTGCCCACACCGCTACTGGGCGGTTTGCCGATTTTTATTTCTTTTTTTATTGGTTTGTTTGTGTTTCGTTTTTTTGGTTTAGCAAATTTTTCTTTGATTTCTGATAATTTTATTTTGGCTCTTTTTATTTCTTCATTATTAATTATGATTGGTGGTGTGCTTGATGATAAATATTCACTTCGGCCGTGGCAACAAATCATTTGGCCCATTGGGGCGACATTAGTGGTTTTATTGGCCGGCATGCGCATCGGTTATATTTCCAATCCTTTTGGCACAGAGCTTAATACCATTATTTATTTATCGCCAATATTTGGCATGATTTTGTCATTTTTTTGGCTGATGGGCATGATGTATACCACCAAATTTTTGGATGGTCTTGATGGATTGGTGGCTGGTATTAGTATGATTGCATCAGCAGTAATTTTTTTCCTGTCACAAAATTGGGACGTCCAAAATTCAGCCACTGGCGTTATGGCGCTTTTACTTCTTGGTGCCACGCTTGGTTTTTGGATTTTTAATTGGCGACCAGCCAAGATTTTTCTTGGTGAAGGTGGCAGTATTTTTTTGGGTTTTATTCTTGGCGTGCTGTCCATTATTTCCGGATCAAAAATCAGCACCACTTTGCTGGTTATGGGTATTCCGGCTTTGGATGTGTTGTGGGTGATTATTCAGCGCTTGTCTCATCATGAATCGCCATTTTCTCATGCTGATAAAAAACATTTGCATTTCCGTTTGTTGGATTTGGGTTTTTCCAAAGTTGGCGCTGTGCTATTTTTATATTTCGTGGCTTTGTCTTTTGGATTAATTGCCGTTTGGAGTGACAGTTGGGGCAAGATTATTGGATTGTTTGTCCTATTACTTATAATGATTTTTTTAATTACCTATACTTATAAAAATAATAAAAAATAAAATTTATGCCAACAATAGAAACAAAAACAGCAGTTGTTAAAGGACTTAATTTACTCACGGCCATTGCAGTGGGCGCCACTTTGTTTTTTTCTTTTTACTCTTTAGTAGTGATGAGATTAAATATAAATAGTTCTGACCAATCAGTCCCCGGTCAATTAGCTTCAGGACAAAAAATTATTTCAATTGGCACCCATAAATTTAAAGTTGATGTTGCTAGTGATGATATTAGTCGCGCCATTGGATTGAGTGGTCGTGCTTCTTTGTCTGCTAATGAAGGTATGTTGTTTGATTTTGGCACTTCTTATTCGCCGTATTTTCATATGAGAGGCATGCTTTTCCCGTTGGATATTATTTGGATTACTAATAATAAGGTGTCTGGTTTTGAAAAAAATGCGCCCATAGCCAAAGAAGGAGAAGAAACAAAATATTACAGGCCAGGTTTTGGCTATGTAGAGTATGCTTTAGAGGTTAATGCTGGTACAGTTGATAGTTTAGGTATTAAAGTTGATGATGGATTTAGTTTTTAATTTTATTATCAAAAAATAATTTTTATGCCAAAAAGGGAGGGCTTGGCTCCAATTGTTAAAAGTAAAGAAATAAAATCAGTCAAAGAAATCGCGCCACTAGGCGAGCAGGTGGGTTTGTTGTTGAATAAAATTACGGAATTAAACAGAGAGCAAGACCGAAGTCAGATTGTGGAATTGGCGGCAAGAGTTTTTGAAAATTCAGTGGAAGATGGCTTAAAACTGGCTGAAAAGTTGCGACTCACGCCAATAGAATTGCAAGAAATTATCAAACGCAAAACTTTTATTGTCAAGCATGGTGAGTTTTATAATAATGTTGTTAGTGAGATAATGCGCAAGGAAGATATCAAAAATGAACACAACTTGGATCAGTTGATTGCCTTGCGCAATGATTATCGGGCCAGCAGAGATAATTTTTCCGTGGAGAACTTTTTGGCAGAAGAAAAAAAACAACAGCAACGAGTCAAATTATTTGCGCCGGAAATAAAAGATGTTAGTCGTGAACTAGATCAGGTGTATGCCCAGTATTTGGCGCAAAGAGAATTGGCGTCAACAGATCAGCCCCAAACTGGCAGTCAGGGTGAAGTTATGGCTCGGCAAAATCTGCTCAAGGCTGAAAGGTATTTGAATGAAAACTATTTTTCCGGTCCGGCAAAAAAATTAATCACGACTTTGGCAGTTGAACAAGGTATTAGTCCGGCCAAAGTTGAGCAGGCACTGACAGATATTACAATGCCTGATTTTTGGTCTTTAAATGACATTGAAGAGGAAATAAAATTTTTCAAAATAAATATTAGCCGAGAGGAAATTAAAAAACGTCTCAAAGGCCAAGAATATGTCAGTGTCGTTTATGGATTTGAAAAAAAATTTACGGAAACACAGTTAGTCAATGAATTAAATAAATCGCTAGTAGACACTGGACAACGCATTGAATTAAATTCCAAGACTGATAAATTTGAAGTGACGGGTGAAAAAAAGAAAGAAGAAAAACAAAAAGAAAAGGAAAATTTGGAAGCGAAAGTTTTTGACACCCCTACTGGCGGTGTGAGATTTGAATTTGCTTCTTATAGAACTATGTCATTTGAATTTTACAAAGAAAAAAATGGCCTATGGAATTTGGAACAAAGAAGCGATGTTTATGGAAAAGATATTCGTCCGCCAAAATTTTTGATTAAAGATCCTTTTAAATATTTTGATATTAAAAAAATTCAAGATATAAATTTGTCCGATGATGGAAAAGAATTAGGGGTTGTTGGTTTTAATAATAATGACGAAATCGGCGCTCAGGTGGTCAAATTACCACCAGAAACCATTGAAGATTTAAAAAAAGCTAAAAAAATTGTGGCTGAAATTGATGGAGAAAGTGCCGAACAAAGAAAAGTGGGGGAGATTCAGGAGATTTATGAAAGAGAAGTCACGGAAGAAGCAATATCTTTTGAAGCTTATCCCAAAATCAAATTTCAATTTTTGAAAGCAAATGATTTTGATTTATTTTGGGATGGTTGGTGTATCCCTTCGCAAGGAGAGGCAATGCATCTCGCTTTAGTAAGTTCTTTGTCTGTTGAAGATTTTGTTAAATTTATTCATGTCGCTATTACTGATGATCAGTTTTTGGATATTTACGGCGAAAACGCTAAGGAAAATACTACAAGAAGACGAATCCAATTGCCCGATAATATTGTGGCTGAATTAAAAAAAGCCAAAGAACGGGCTGATCAGATAGAAGAAAACTCCGAAGCTAAAGAATTTGATTTGGAGAAATTTGAAGAAAAATCTTTGGATTATATTGAGAAATTACTTAAAGCTGGTGCTGATAAAAATTTGGTCGCTACTGGTCTAGCTGGCTTAGACAGTGAACGAGCTTGGCAAATGCGAGATCAATTTCTTAAAGATGGTGCTGATGAAGGTTTTGTCGCTAGAGGTTTAGCAGGCTTAGACAGTGAACGAGCTTGGCAGATGAGAAAACAATTACTTAAAGATAGTGCTGATAAAGGTTATGTCGCTTTGGGTCTAGCTGGCCTAAACAGTGAACAAGCTTGGCAGATGAGAGAACGATTTCTTAAAGATGGTGTTAGTAAAGAGTTTGTCGCTATTGGTCTAGCTGGCCTAGACAGTGAACAATCTTGGCAGATGAGAGATCAATTGCTTAAAGATGGTGCTAGTGAATGCTGGGTCGCCATGGGCTTAGCCGGTGATGAAACGACTTTTGTCTGGCGTTTAAAATATCAACACAAAAAATCAGAATCACCAGAATTATCCCCAGCCGACCAGCAAAAATTAGATTTATTAAATTTAGTTCACCAGCCAACAGCAGAAGGTATTGAAGCTTGGCAAAAACCGGCAACATTAGAAAAAAAATTTATAGATGCCAAAAAGTCTCTGAGTTCTTCGCCGTCAATGGCACGTAGATTAACTGAAGCTTTAAAAAGCGCGCCTAAAAGTTTTTTGGATTATATGGGCGCTAAAAGTGACAAAAAGAAAACCAGCAAAATATTGGCGCGCCGTTTGGCCGAGAAAATTTTTCCCGAAGCGTTTGTGGAAAAACATTACAATGGCTGGGGTGGCTATGGTGGGTTTGGTGGTGGTGAAGGTGGTCGTGGCGAGACTCAACCCAAACCAGCTGATTATTTATCGGGTAGAGCTAGTTTTGAATCATTTGGCGGTGGCCGTGAGCAATTAAATGATACGCGTGAGATAATGGAATTTCGCCATGAGATTAACTGTATGGTAATTAAGGGTTTGTATGGCGATTATGATGAAAATTCCAATCGCTGGAACAAATTGCATTTTGCGCTTAATAATGAAATGTCCCAGTCAACACTAGAAACAACTGTCACTTTGCCTGATGTTGGCAAAAATACCAAGGTTAATTTGCCCCATCCGCTGTATTCTCAAGTTATTAAAGAGCGAGTTAAAGGCATAGATAGTGCTGGCCTAGAAACGCCGATTGAGGCGGTGACGGAAGATTCTTTGGGCGAGGTGACAGCCGAAAACAAGTCAGCCTCAAAAAAATTGGCTTATTCAATGACCATGGAATTGGTGTCGCCAGTGATGGCTGATGTGTCTGGCAGTGACTATGAACAATTCGCTAAAAAATTCAAAATTGATAATGGCGCGGAAATGAATGGCAATATTGCCGAATTAAATGATGATATTGAAATATTTTGCAGTGGCTTAAAGGATTTGAGTCCCAAGGAAAAAGTTGTCAGAATAGAAAGTTATGTCCGACAAATCGGTTTTTATGATGAGGATAATCAAGAGGTGAGCCAATTAAAGCGTGGCAAAAGTTTGGAAGAAAAGTTTTATATCATGGAACAGCGGTTGGAAGAATTGCGTGCCAAATATCCGGACTGGGAAAGCAAATTGGCCGGCAAAAAATACGCCGGTGTTTGCGCGGATTTTGCGGAATTAACCACGGCCATGTTGCGTCGAGCTGGTTTGGAAGCGGGCATTGCCAGGGGTTTTATACCTGAGGGCAAAAAAGTCATGGTGCGGAATGCCCATGCCGCCAGTTTTGTGGTGTGGCCGACTATTAAGGGCAAAAATGAAGTGTTTATTGTTGATGGCACGCCTAACGGACTGGAAAATATTGCCGGTCAAAATCAGCCGTCAATTTTGGAACGCGAACAAATTAGCGAACAGTTGCAAGAGCAGGCGTCGGTACAGGCTTTGGAAAAATTAAAAGAAGTTGAAAAATTATTGGCCAGCCATGATACAGAGTCCATCAAAAAGTTAACCAACGGTGAATTGGAAAAAGTTTTGAATGCCGTGTTGAGCCATGAAGTCAAACAAGACAATTTTCAGGTGCTGGAAAGATTGTTTGACACTTATTGGTATACGGCAATCCCGCCTGATTTGAGCAAAAATGAACATAATCCCATCCCGCTTTATAATTTGGATTTGAATAATCCGGATCAAAAAAACGAGGTCATGTTGGAACTGGCTGGCGCAGTAAAACGCATCAAAAATCGTTTGGCCAATGAAAAATCTAACAATAGCGGTCCGGCCGGAACCAAATTATTAAAATCAATTGAAGAATTTGCTGATAAGTTTGTTAATGGTCGGCAAGTCGGCAATAAAGCCAAATCATTGGAATTGATGCAGTCTTTGGTGGATTTGATTAAAAATGATTTGTCGCCAGTGGAACAGCGCTCTGCAGTCGCGGTTTTGACTTATCTTAAAGCGCAGAATATGAGCGGGAAAGCAAGGTAATTTTGGTCAAAAATAGGGAATAGGTTGAGCTTTTGACAAAATTTTGTAAATAGTGTAAAATAGAAAGGACTTAAATTATTAAATTCAAGCCCTATATGAAAATAGCAGTCATAAAAACAGGTGGCAAGCAATATGTCGTCAAAGAAGGCGACAAGGTAAAAGTGGAAAAATTAAAAGCCGAAATCGGTGATTCCTTGGAATTGGAAACATTGCTGGTGGCTGACGGTGAAAATTTGCAAATCGGTGAGCCGATTTTGGAACAAAAAGTTTCAGCCAAGCTTTTTTCTCAAACCAGAGGTAGAAAGTTGGAAGGCGTGAAGTATAAGCCAAAAACTCGTCAAGCCAAAAGATTCGGCCATCGCCAATTTATTTCCACTCTGTCAATTGAAAAAATTTAAAATATCATCTATTAATCTTCCTCACTTTTCCAAGGGGAGGATAGAGGAGGGGTTTGCCGAAGATGGTGACAACAAAGTCTGTTCCTGATAAATCGGGAGCGGATTTTTTTGTTGCCCAAATTTTTTATTTATGAGATAATAATAGTATTAAATTAACACACTTATGCCTGTAAAAAAAACAGACAAAATTAAAATTGCCAAAGTGCCAGCCAAGCCCAAGGCTGTCAATAAAGTTGTTGCCAAAAAGCTCAAAGCTGTCAAAAAAACCAGAGCCAAATCTGCGCCAAAACTTTCTATGCTGATTGATTCTGATGCTGATGGGCTGTCTGACTATCAAGAAAGACAATATGGCACCAATCCGTATATGGCTGATTCTGATCATGATGGTCTGAGCGATTATGAAGAAATAAAAATTTATCAAACCGATCCGCTTAATCCCGACACCAATGCCAATGGAATTTCTGACGGCGAAGAAGTGCGTCGTGGCCAAAATCCGCGCGGTCAAGGAAAATTAAAGGATTTATTCATTCCTTATTTTGGTAATAATTATCAGCCGGAATTTTTAAAAGCCAAAAGATTGATTTTTTACGGTTCAACTGCTTTGCTTGTCAAATTCATAGTGGTATTTTTTGTTTTATTGTTGCCAATTAGCGCTTGGCTCACGCCAGATATTGCTTCTCAGCAGGCCAAAAAAATAATCCAACTAACCAATGAAGTGCGCGCCAGTGTTGGTGTGGCCAAACTTCAAGAAAATCAGCTATTGGATCTAGCCGCCTCAAATAAGGCGCAGGATATGATTACCGAACAATATTTTGCCCACATTTCACCTGATAACAGGTCTGTTTCTGATTGGCTCAGAGGCGTGGGTTATAATTATGAAGTGGCTGGAGAAAATTTGGCCATGGGTTTTTCTGATTCGGCTGATGTGGTCAATGCTTGGTCAAAAAGCAAAACTCATTATGCCAACATGATTGATCCGCAATTCAACCAAGTTGGTGTGGCCATGATTGCCGGCCAGTACAAAGATTATGACACCACTTTTGTGGCTCAGATGTTCGGCAGTCGCCCTGGTAGTGGCAATGCTATTCCAGCCGTTAAAAATCAAAATACAGCGCCAAAAGCTATTGATCAAAAAAATAACAAAAAACAGATTGTCATAAATAATAATTCGCAATCAGCTGTTTTGGGAGAAAAAGTAAATTTGCCACCACTGACCACTCCTAGTCTGATTGCTCCAGAAAATAATTCGGCTTCCAAAGTTTCTGAAACTAATTTAAAAATTGCCGCGCCAGGCGCCACTGGCATTTCTTTAATTATTAATGACCAAAAACAAACAGGCCAAGCCAATTTTATTGACGGCTACTATCAACAGACCGCCGAACTTAGCGAAGGTAAAAATAATTTGCAGATTATTTCTCAAAATGGCAAGGAACAATCCACTTCTTCATTATATACTTTAATTATTGATAGAAATCCGCCGATTATTGACACGGTCAGAAGCAATATTACAATTGCCGAACCAGTCGGACAGGATCAAAAGGTGGTGCGAGCTGTGGCTTATCTTTCTTCGGACACAGCACAGGCCGAGATTAATTTTGGCAATTATCATATTAAATTATCACAAAACGATTCTTCAACTGATGAGTGGAGTGGCAGTACTATTATTTTTAAACAGCAAGAAGAGCAAATTTTTAATCCCGTGATTTTGCCAACACTCACGGCTGTTGATGTTGTCGGCAATTTGGCAACCGCAGATATTAATTGGCAAAATGTGACGCCAGTCAAGCCGTCAGTGCTAGATCAATATTTTTTTGCCCGTGATTTTGGCTCTAAATACACCAATTGGATTTTTGGTTTAAGTTCAATTTATTATAAAATTCTTTTAGCTTTGTTGCTTTCAGTGCTTGTTGTTAATATTATTGTCAAGGCTAAAAATAAAAAATATGATTTTAGATTAATAATTCCCGCCGTGTTTTTGGCAATTTTATTAGTTGTTTTAATTACTGTTTAATTTTTATAATTATGAACAAGAAATTAATCGCTATTTTTGCTTTAGCTTTGTTTTTTTTGCCTGTCAAAATTTTGGCGGTCGCGCCTGTTCCGATTATAAATTTTATTTCTTCTACACCAAGTGATAATTACAAAACCAGCTCTACTAGCGCGATTATTAAAATTAATTCTGATCAAGCACTATTAAACGCTACTTTATATTTCGGCTTGCCCAATGGCGATTTTGAATTTGGAAATTTAAACAATTGGATAACTGGCGGTGCTGTGCCGTGGAAAATCGTTTCTGATTTTAAGTATGGTGGATCTAACTCAGCTAAAAATGGCGATATTAATATTAATGAACAATCGTGGCTAAAAAGAACCGTTGATATTCGTACTACTTCCACGGTTTCATTTTTTTGGAGTGCTAATTCAAATGAGGGTCATGCTTATTTAAGATTTTTTATTGATAATGTAGAACAAAATAATATTACTAGTAATATTGCTTGGGAGCAAAAAACTTATTTATTATCACCAGGAGTACATGAGCTTAAATGGCAATATGATGAAGACGGTTTGCACAATGATATTGTTAATGATGCTTGGTTGGATAATGTTGATATTAATGCTATTTCCACCAGTAGTGCTATGATTTTGGCCGATAGTTCCACCACGGCCAGTTATATTTTAAATGATTTGTCTGAAGGTCAATATTATTATCAAGTTCGCGCTCGTTCAGTAGGTGGTTGGGCCACTACTAGCCAGCAAATGCTAATAATTGACCAGACAGCGCCTGTTTTGACTCTTAATGGTTCCAGTACCGTCACTATGCCAGCAGGGTCAATATATACTGACATGTCTGCTTCGGCTGTGGATAACATTGATACTAATATTGTTTCAAATATTGTCACTTCTACAAATTTGAATGTTAATGTCGCTGGCACTTACTATTATAATTATAGTGTAAGTGATTCAGCTGGCAATACGGCGACAACAACTAGAACGATTATTGTTGATGAAAATACCACGCCGGCGCCAAGTATTTTTTCTTTTTCCAATCCCATAAATTTTTATAATAAAAGTAATGTCGCTTTTTCCGGCACTAGTACATATGGCAATTTATTGTATTATTATATTTCAGATAGTGTGACTACAATTTCCGGAACAACAACTATAGATGGCTCTGGTGATTTTTCTGCCAGCGGAATTAATTTGTCGTCACTTAGTGATGGCGTAATCACTTTAACAGTCAATGCTTCTGACGCTGATGGCAATTTAAGTAATACTGCCGAAACCTCAACTGTTAAAGACACTATTTTGCCGACTTCTACTGTTAATACTATTGTGTCTCCGACCAATACTTCCACTCAAACAATTTCTGGAACCAAATCAGCTGGCTCGTCTGTTTGGGTTAATGGCACGCAAATTATTTTAGCTGACGGTCTGACCACTTGGAGTTTTGTAAAAAATTTATCAGTCGGCATCAATACTTTGAATATAATTTCCATTGACGAAAATGGCAATCAAAGCGTCACTTCAACTGTGGCTATAAATTATGATAATTCTATTCCCGCTGTTTCATTTGGTAGCTTACCAGCACTTTCAACCAGTGATAATAGTACTAATATTACCATTGGTGGAACTGGTGTGGTTATTTATAAATATCAATTGGACTCTGGAGCTATTAGCGCTGAAATCGCAGTTTCTAATAATTTAGTTTTATCGTCATTATCTGCCAGCGCTCACACTTTGTCGGTGTGGGGTAAAAATTTGGCCGGCACTTGGCAAACCACTTCTTCTGATTATACTTGGACAGTGACATCTAATGGTTCGGTTGGTGGTGGAGGTGGCTCTGGTGGCAGTGGAGGAAATAGTGGAGGTGGCTCTGGCGGTTCAATTATTCCTGTCTTGCCAGTTGTGCCAACTGATCCCACAATTCAACAAAAAATTATTGATCAAACTAATCAAAATAACACCGCTAGCGGTGTTAGTGAAATTGCCAAAGAAAAAGTTTTGGGTGTAAAAATTTATGCCAATGGTTCGTATTTGCGCGGAGTTGGCAATAAGCTTTATATTTTAGAATTGGGGCAGAAAAAATATCTTGGTAAATTAGCTTTGAAATACAAAACCTATAAAAGCAAAAAAGTTCTTGATGTGACAGTTGATGTTTTGTCGGCTTATCCTGATTGGCGAGCTGAAGGCACTTTGATGCGCGCGCCAGACAATAAAATTTATGTTTTGGAAAAGGGGATGAAGCGTCACATTACGACAATAGCTGAATTGAAAAGTAAAAAATACAAAGGCAAGAAAATAAATAATTTGAGTCAGGAGATTCTTGACCTTTATCCGACTAAATAAGGCGAGCACTCACGGCTAGATTTTTTGTCGACTGTTCAATGCATTCTCAAGTGTAATTTCGTCCGCATATTCCAAATCAGCGCCCATGGGCAGACCACGAGCCAGTCGCGAGAGAGCGACATTTGGCAAATATTGCCTGATGAGTTTGGTTAAATATAAAGTAGCAGTCTCACCTCGCAAATCAGGATTGAGACCAAAAATAACTTCCGTCACTTGGGAGTTTTTGATTTTATTAATTAATAATTGCAAGCGTCTGTTGTCAGCCATGCCTTCCAAAGGATTAATGCTTTCTCCCAGGACAAAATAGACTCCGCCAAAGGTTGAGGCCTTTTCTAGGGCAATAACATCTTGAGGTTTGGCCACTAGGCAAATGATTTTTTGATCACGCCTGACATCACCGCAAATGGCGCAAGGATTGCTTTCGCTGAAATTCAGGCAGTTATTACAAATAATCACTTTTTCTTTAATATGTTCAATGGCCTCGCCAAAATCTGTTAATTTCTGTTTGTCTTGGCGTAAAAGATAAAAAACCAGGCGTTCAGCCGACTTGGGGCCGATGCTGGGAAGCTTGGCAAATTGATTGATGAGGTTTTGAATGCTATTAGGATAATTCATGTAGTTATTACATACCTGGAAAATTCATGCCCATGGATGACATTTTGGTGGCCATGACTCTTTGCACTTTTTTGATGGAATCATTTACGGCTTCGGCCACGGCGCTTTCTAGTTTTTCTTTATTATTGAGCAGTTCAGGATCAATTATCACTTTTTTTACTTCTTGATTGCCGTCCATGGTGATTTTGACCTTGCCCCAGCCACCTTGTCCTTCAACCGATTCTTCGGCGAGGGCTTTTTTAATTTGATTGGCTTGGGTTTTTAATTCTTGGATTTGTTTTAGTTTTGAAAACATAGATATTTTATTTATTTTTTAATTTTGTTCATAAGTCCTGTCCAAATTCTTAAAACTGACTTTATCTTCATCAAAAAACAAATTAACCACGCCGGTAGGGCCATTTCTGTGTTTGGCAATATGGATTTCCGCGCTGTGTTTGTCTTCTTCAGACAGAGAATTAAGGTCAAAACCGCGATCAGCTGATTTGCGATAAATAAACATGACCACATCAGCGTCTTGCTCAATGGATCCTGATTCGCGCAAATGGGATAATTTTGGAATAGCAGGGGAGGTGGCTTCAACTGCACGTGATAATTGTGACAAAGCTAGTACTGGAATATTAAGTTCTCTAGCAATGCCTTTTAGGGCACGGGAAATCTCGGCAATTTCTTGGACACGGTTTTCACTGCTGGTTTTGGAGCCAGAGCCTTCCATAAGTTGTAAATAGTCCAGCACAATCAAATCTAGTCCGTGTTCCATTTGCAAACGGCGCGCTTTGGTGCGCAATTCCATGACATTGGTGTTGGCCATATCATCAATAAAAATTTGACTCTCAGCCAGTTCGCTCATGGCATGGCCGATGCGGGGAAAATCATCACCAGCTTCGGACAATTTGCCGGTGCGCATTTTCCATAGCCCCACGCCAGCCTCGGCACAAATAAGACGGTCAACTAATTGTTCCTTGCTCATTTCCAATGAAAAGATGCCAACGGATTTTTTTGATTGCACGGCAATGTTTCTGGCGATGTCCAAGGCAAACGAAGTTTTGCCCACAGATGGACGAGCCGCCAAAATCACCAAGTCTGATTTTTGTAAGCCAGCGAGTAGATTGTCTAGTTGAGTGAATCCTGTTGGTAGTCCGCGTAATTTGCCTTTTTCACGGTGCAACTCGTCAATGCGATTGAAAGCGTCTGTCAAAATATCTTTGATGGGTGTGAATTTTTCTTTTAAATATTTTTGCGAAACCGAAAAAATATGCTGTTCGGATTTGTCCAAAATTTCATTGACTTCTTTTTCTTCTTGATAGCCAAGTTCTAAAATGCTATTAGCTGCGGAGATAAGACGGCGCAAGCTAGCCTTTTTTTGAATGATTTGCGCATAGGACACTACATGCGCGGCCGAGGGCGTGAGATTGGTTAGGGTGACGATATAACTGCGACCGCCGATATTTTCCAATTGTTTTTTGTCTTCTAGTCGGCTAGTCAAACTGAGCAAGTCAATGGGTTGTCTTTTTTCAAATAATTCCAAAATAGTTTCATAAATCTGACCGTGCGCATTGGAATAGAAATCATCAGCCGAAATCAGGTCGGCCACTTTAATAATAGCGTCTTTGTCAATTAAAAGCGCTCCGAGCAGTGATTGCTCGGCTTCTAGGTTTTGTGGTGGCAGTTTGACTGCTGGATTGTTGTTGGTGTCGCTCATAGTCAGGTATATTTTAACCGATGCCAAGGGTTTTGGCAATCAATGGATTTTCAACAAGTTGTGCACTGTTTGTAGGGTATAAAAAAACGAGCCTAGGATTAGACTCGTTTTTTATTTGTACGCCCAGCTGGACTCGAACCAGCGACCATCAGCTTAAAAGTCCGCCAGCTGGCGGATCTACCGACTGAGCTATAGGCGCGCGTATAGTCACTATGTAATTTACTTAAGATATTCTAATTGTAGGGTATAAAAAAACGAGCCTAGGATTAGACTCGTTTTTATTTGTGCGCCCAGCTGGACTCGAACCAGCGACCATCAGCTTAAAAG
>JBAXTU010000030.1:0-7824 GCA_037130015.1 bacterium
AGAGCACATCGGCTCTGGCCATAATAGCGCGATTGTGAGTGATGACCACAAACTGAGTATGATGAGATAATTCTTCAATAATGTCGCTGAACTTGGTTGAATTACTTTCATCAAGCGCCGCATCAACTTCATCAAACAAAACAAACGGCGAAGGATTGTTGGAAATAATAGCACAAATGAGCGCCAAGGCGGTCATGGTTTTTTCTCCTCCGGACAATACAGAAATATTTTTTATTTTTTTACCTGGCGGACAAACTTCAATATCAATACCCATATTGGCCAAAAATGATCTGTCTTCTGGATGAATAATTTTCTTTTCTTTTTCTTCCACATTTTTTTCTGCTTCGGCCTCTGTTTCTGGTTGTTGTTCACCAATAGGTAAACCACTAATTTCTTCGCGGATAATTTCCGCTTCGGTTTGCTCATCTTGCTTTTGAGTCAAAGTCAATTTAGCTGTTCCACCTTCAAATAATTTTTTAAAATATCTGGTAAAATCAGAATTTATTTTTTTGAATTCTTCTTCAAATTGTTTTTTAATTAATTTATCAAGTTCCAAAACAATTTTTTCTAGTCCATGAATGGCTATATCCAAATCCGTACTTTGTTGTTTCAAAAATTCAAACCGCTGACTCACATCTTCATATTCTTTTTCAATTTCCGGATCAATACCACCAATCAACTCTAATTGTTTTTTACACTTGTCAATTTTAACTTTAAACTCTTCCAAATCAACTTCGCTAATATCAACTGAATTTTTTGGAGAATAATCTTCGCCCAAATCTTCTTTCATGGCAATAAAAGTGTCTTCTTTTTTGGTTTCAATTTTGGCCAGTTCAATTTTAACTTCATTAAGCGTGGCCACAACAGTATTAAGCTGATTTTGCGATTCATAAATTTCTTGCTGAATGGCAAAAATCTCCCGTCGCTTTTCTTCTTCCTTGGAATTAAATTGATCCATCTTTTCCCTGACCGCTGATATTTTTTTATCCAAATCTTGAATTTGTTTTTCTAATTCTTCTTTTTTAACTTTCAAATTCTTGAAATATTCATCTTGCTGAGCCGGTGTCAGTTGACCTTCATTAATTTCTTCTTGAATTTTTATTTTTTCTTTTTTAAACGCCAACAATTCTTGGCTTAAACCGGTTATTTGATTATTTTCAACTTGAAGATTAATTTTAATTTCCGAAAGCTGAGATTGAAAAGTTTCTTTGGCCTTATATTGATTTTCTATTTTCACTTTCAACTCAGATATCTGTCTCATTTTTTCTTCTTGCGAATACAAATCCTTGTCTTCAATTTGTGACCAACGCAAAAATTCTTTTTTTCTGTAGCCACCTTTCATCACGCCTGATTTTTCTAACAAATCACCATCTAGTGTCACCATTCTTTCTCGGCCAATACCAATATCCTTGGCGTCATCAATAGTTTTAACGACAAGAGTAGAACCAAAAATCTGTTCAAAAACTTTTTGAAATTTATTATCATACTGCACCAAATTAATAGCCAAATCAATCACGCCATTTTCTCTGCTCATTGCCTGAGCTTCATGACTAATCGGATAACTGCTTAGTTTATTTAATGGAAAAAAAGTGACAGAACCAAGCCGATTGTCTTTGAGATAATTAATGCATTTCACCGCAATTTCATCAGTCGCCACCACAATAGCACTTAAACGATTTCCAGCTACCGAAGACAAAGCCGATTCATAACTTTTATTTATTTTTCCCACATCACTGACAGTACCATAAATACCTGCTATTTCTGTTTTTAATTTTAAAACTGCCTTAACAGACCCATAAGAATAATTTATTTTGCCACCGTTTTTTTGATTGTAATATTCATCCTGAATAATCTGCAAATTATTTTGCAAGACTGTCAATTCATCATTCAATTTATGGACGGCTGGTTCTTTTTCTTTCAAATCTCTTTCAAAATTACTAACCTTACTTTGAATTTTTTTAATTTCCACTTCAGTTTGCCGAATTTTTTCTTCAATTTCATCTTTACGATTTTCTAGCCAAGTCAAATTTTGTTTGCCGGCTTTAGTATATTCCACTTCCATTTTACCTTTGACCACAGTCAAATCTTTTAGAATATTATTTTTTTCCACCGACAAACTATCTGAATTTTCTTGCAGTTTATTAAATTCCTGACTGCGATCATTTTCTTGACCAAATTTATTAAGTCTTTCTTGCAACTGTTCCAATTTCAAATTAATGGTTTGCCTTTGTTTTTCATGTAGATTATATGAGAGCGCGTGCTGTTCATAATTTACACCCAAATCAGACCAAATTTTACCATAATATTTCAATTGCAATTCGTGTAGTTCTTTTTCTATTTCTTGTCTTTGACGCAATTTATTCACTTGTCTAGTCAAAGATTTTAAGCGCGGTTCTAATTCCACTAATAAAACATTAGCTTGTTCAATATTTTCTCTGGATCTTTTTAATTTATTAACACTCTTGTCGCGTTTGATTTGGTATTGTTTAATGCCAGTTGCTTCATCAAAAAATTCTTTTCTCTCAGCACTGGAATAATTAACAATTTTATCAACCATGCCTTGGCCGATAATACTATAAGTGTTTTGTCCAAAACTAGCTTTGGCTAGTAGCATTAAAATATCAAATAACCGAACTTGATTTTTATTAAGCAAATAATCAGAAGCGCCATCTTGATATAATTTTCTAGTAATAACAATTTCTGAATAATCAATTTCAGATGAGCCATCTTCATTATTTAAATAAAGAGAAACCTCGGCCATACCCAAGCGAGCCTTACCAGCCGAGCCAGCAAAAATAATATCTGTTGCTTTTTTACCGCGTAGTAATTTTAGTGACTGTTCACCAAGCACCCAACGCACAGCATCAACTACATTAGATTTACCACTGCCATTTGGGCCAACAATAGTTGTAATACCACAAGAAGCCTTTTCTTTGCCCTTTTCCGGCGAGGGAAATTCTAAAACCGTCTTTTGGGCAAAAGATTTAAAACCTTGAAGTTCAATTCTTTGTAAATACATGAAGTGGGGGAAATATTTATCAACCTTAATTTTAACAAATTATCATAAATTTAACAAAAAAATAAAAGAAGAGGGTTTTATTCCTCTTCTGTTGTGTAATTTTATACTTTTTAACCAAGTGATGGTAGGGGATCAACAGGCACATGACCAAAAGTTATTTCAAACCTGGGCACACAGATGGTGGCGAAGTTATGATCAGGTAAAACACAGCCAGGATTAATAATGCGCACTTGCTGGCCCTCAACATACAAAGCCTCATTAGTGAAACCACACAAAACAAAACTGGTTTCCGGATATTTACGACGAATCTCCATGGAAAATTTATCCATAGCATATTCACTTTGTTTTAAAAAATCCAAACCCAAATCAAGTTGGACATAAAAATGATAACCGCGATAGTCTATTATTGGACTTTGGTTATTAATTTTATGCCAATTATCAGGCGCTGATTTAAAACCAGCCAATTGATCAATTCGCAAATTGAAAAATACTTCAAATTCAGACAATTCTGGCCGGCCAACATCATTAAGTGAAATATTACCACAATGAATAATGGCTCTGACTGCTCGTTGATTAAATTCATCTCTAAGCCTGGCCCAAAACATTGGATCCAGCCTGGAGACATTCAAACTGTCTGAAATCACAGCAATTGTGAAGGTTTCTTCTTGAGGTGTCACCGGTAAAATCCGGCTAAAAACCACTTGATCCAAATCCGGATAAACAATAGCATATTCATAACCCCAATTAAGCGAATCCTCCACCGCTCCGGGGTTAACAAAATTTACCAATTTACCCTGTTTGTAAGTTTGAAAATGGGTATGCCCACCAAATAACCAACGCAAACCATCAGCATCGTGACGCAATTCTTGCAAAGTAGCATTGAAATCATCTTCTGCTTTAAGCAAAAATTCAAATGGACGTTTGTGGCCAGCATAGACTTTTGGATCACAATCAACAATTCTTTTACCAGGAAAAGTAAATTGCCAGCCTTCTGGTGGTTCTTTGTAATCTTCCTTACCAACCTGAGTATCAACTACCGCACAAATAACAGGAATTCCTCCAAAAAGTTCCGGCTTAATGTGTTCAGGTTCAATATCACCCATGTGAAATATTTGAGTGACACCCCGTTCCTTAAACTGTTTGATAATATAAGGCAAAGCCTTCATTTTATCTTTGTGAGTATCGGAAAGTAATCCCCAAATCTTCATAACACACGATCCTTTCTTTGATTTTGTAATGAACAGCCAATAACTACTAAAAAATACCACTTTCGTGGTATTTTGTCAACTATTTAACAATTATTTATTGCCTAATTGGCATAATTATATACACATAATCATCTTTTTCCTTTGGTTTAATAACAGCTGGGTTATTACCTTCAGTTAATTCCATAATCACTTTTTCACTACTAATATTTTGCAAACCATCCAATAAATATCTGTAATTTAACACAATTATATTATCATTTCCTTCTAAACTTATCTCTACATTTGAAGTATTTTCACCTGTTTGCGCTGATGAAGATGTAATAACTACCTCTTTTTTTTGTGAATTAAAATCCAATTTTATATCATAAATACCACTTTTTGTGAATAAACTAGCAGTTTTTACAGCTTTTACTAAATTATTAATATCTATTTCAACTTTTGTTTTTTGGGTGGTGGGAATAATTTGAGTATAATCTGGATATTGACCTTCAATTAATCTAGAAATTAAATCAACTCCGCCATAAGAGAACATAATTTGATTTTCTGATAGGTAAATTTCAATATTTTCCGTGTCATCAAAACCAACATCATCTTTAAAAGATCCTAAAATCCTAGATATTTCTTGCAAAGTACGCACAGGGATAATAATCTTTTTTTCTTCTTGTTGATTATTTTCTGCTAATTTTAGCTTTTTTTCTGCTAAACGATAACTATCTGTAGCTGCTAAAATTAATTCATTTTCGCTAAATTTAGCAAAAACACCAGATATTTCTGGCCTAGACTCTGAATTTGAAGCTGCAAAAATAACTTCAGACAAACCTTGTTTAAATTCTTTAGCATTAATAATATATGGATTTTTTTTATCTATTTTAGGAATAATAGGAAATTCAGTGGCTAATTGCCCCTTAACTTTGGTTTTTTGATTTTGACATTCAATACGCAAATCTCCATCAACAACCTCCAAATCAATTCTTTCTTTTGGAAGAAGTGAAATAAAATCACTAATAAGTTTGGCTTCTACTGCAAATTCTCCATCTGTTTCCACTTTGCCACGAATATTAACTGTCAAACCTATTTCCAAATTAGTGGTAATAAGCGTGATTATTTTATCTTCAACCTTAACCAATATATTTGAAAGGATTGGTAGATTGGAATTCTTAGCGGCTATATGGCTGGCAATGCCCAGTCCGAGATTTAGATTCTCTTGGGTACAGGAAATTTTCATATTAGTTAATAGATAGCTTAGTTATATAATTATATATTTAATAATACTATTAATAGAGTTGATAAGTGAATAAGTATTTGGCAATTTATTATTTACTTTGATTTTTTTGAATTATTTTAAATTATTTATGTTAATAACTTCTGAACAGTATGATTATTAAAGTGTGTATGAATTTGGAATTTTTCAAATCAACTTTTTTATCAACTTTTATTTTAACTTATTAATTAGTTATTAACTTTCTTTTTTTATTTTCTCACCAGCTTATTCAAAAGATATAAATAATTTATCTACAACTTATCCCACTGTTATACGTTAAGAATAAATTTTTTGTTTTAAAGTGTTTATGTCTTGGCGCAACTTATCATCAACTTTCAGATTTTTTTGGATTTTTTCATAAGCATAAATAACAGTAGTGTGATCTCGTCCACCAAGAACTTGGCCTATAGTCGGATATGATGAGCGCATCTCTTCACGCATTATATACATAATTATTTGGCGTGGCTCGGTCAGATTTTTTTTACGGCAAGGTCCGATAATGTCTTCAATTTTAATATCAAAATATTCAGCCACAATATTAATAATATGTTTTGGTGTGAGTGATTTTGTTTGAGAATTGGCAATAATAGCGTCTGTTATTTGTTTAATTTCTTCCAGTCCCAATTCTTTGTTTTGTAATTGGCTATGGGCCATAATACGATTAATGGCGCCTTCCAGTTCTCTAATATTATTATGAATAACATTGGCCAAATAAGCACTAATCTCCGGTGCTAGAGGAAAATTCTTTTCTCTAGCTTTGGCATTTAAAATGGCAATTCTAGTTTCTAAATCTGGCGGTTGGACATCAGCAATCATTCCCCATTCAAAACGAGAGGTGAGGCGATGTTCCAATGTGGCAATGGCTTTTGGAGGCCTGTCAGAAGAAATAACTACTTGTTTATTTTGTTGATGTAATTCATTAAAAGTATGGAAAAAAGCTTCTTGGCTTTGTTCTTTGCCGGAAATAAATTGAATATCATCAATTAAGAGAATATCAATGGATCTATATTTTTTGGTAAAATCACCGCCTTTACTATTTTGGACACTGCTAATAAAATCATTAACAAATTTTTCGCAAGTGACATATAAAACATTGGCTTTTGGATTATCAAATAAAATTTTATTACTAACTGCTTGAAGTAGATGGGTTTTGCCCAGTCCTACTCCGCCATAAATAAATAAAGGATTATAGGTTTTGCCTGGATTTTTGGAAACAGCCAAAGCCGCGGCATGAGCCAGTTCATTATTTTTGCCAACAATAAAAGTAGAAAAGGTATATTTTGGATTAATAATGACATTGCCTAGTTGGGTGTTGGCGACGCGAGCCTCAAATTGTTCATCAGCTTTGGACTCGGCTATTTGTTCAACCACATTTTTTATTTCTGCAATTTCTTCACTGATGGCAGAAAAGCCCAAAGGTTTATTGGGTAATATTTCTGTTTTGTAAATAACCTCTCGTACCTGATTATTAGTGACACTGCGTAAAGCCTTGATAATGGCTTGGTGGTATTTTTTTTCCAGCCATTCTTTGGTAAAATTATTAGGAGCGGCTATAACCACTTTTTCACCGTCATAAGAAGAAACACCAGTTCGTTTAAACCAAGCCGTAAAATTGGCTTTTGATAGAATAAGTTCTAATTCGCCAAGAGTGGCTTGCCAAAGTTGTTGAGGGGTCATGGTTGGTAAAGTTTAAATACTAATTTTTTTGGAGAAAATGAGAGTTTTAAAATCCTTATCATTTTAGCACAACTTTCCAAAATTAAAAATAGTCCACAGAAAATACACAATTGTTTATAACCTGTTGATTGATGGTGGATTATTATTTTAGTTGACTATTAAAGAAAAAAATGTTATTTTTACTTAAGTAAATATTTAATTTTATTTTATGCCTAAAAGAACTTATCAGCCCAAAACCAAGAAAAGGGCCAGAACTCATGGCTTCATGAAAAAGATGGAGACCAAGAATGGTCGTAAGGTTTTGAGCCGTCGTCGCGCCAAGGGACGCAAGGAAATAGCCGTTAAATAGGTTATTTATATAAAAATATGCTAAGCCAAAAATATCGTTTGGCCAAAAAAAACGACTTTAAACAGGTTTTTCAGAAAGGAAAAAGAGATAAAAGTCGCTTTTTTGCTATTAATTTTTTGGCTAATAATAGCGAAAATTCTCGTTTTGCTGTGGTGACATCTCTCAGAGTTTCTAAGTCAGCAGTTAAAAGAAATCGGGTTAAAAGACAGATTAGAGAAATTTTAGGCTTAATTTTGCCTAAATTTAAACAAAACAATGATATAATTATAAATTTGTATTCCAGTGCTGTAGAAGCAGAATTTAAAGATTT
>JBAXTU010000031.1:0-7497 GCA_037130015.1 bacterium
GCTAGGGGAGCGAAAGGGATTAGAGACCCCTGTAGTCCTAGCCGTAAACGATGGATACTAGCTGGTTGCCGTAAGGTGGCTGGCGTAAGCTAACGCGTTAAGTATCCCGCCTGGGAAGTACGGCCGCAAGGCTAAAACTCAAAGGAATTGACGGGGGCCCGCACAAGCGGTGGAGCATGTGGTTTAATTCGACGATAAGCGGAAAACCTCACCAGGGCTTGAAATGTAGCTGCACATCCGGGGAAACTCGGACTCTTTCGAAGGTGCTACACAGGTGCTGCATGGTTGTCGTCAGCTCGTGCCGTGAGGTGTAGCCTTAAGTGGTCTAACGAGCGCAACCCTCATCCTATGTTAAATATTCATAGGAAACTGCCCCGCCCAGTGATCATCAATTTATTTGGTGGCCAATGGGCGGGGAGGAAGGTGAGGATGACGTCAAATCAGCATGGCTCTTACGCCCTGGGCGACACACGTGCTACAATGGCCGGTACAAAAGGTTGCTAAGCGGTAACGCGGAGCTAATCCTAAAAACCGGTCTCAGTTCGGATTGAGGTCTGCAACTCGACCTCATGAAGTTGGAATCGCTAGTAACCGTGGATCAGCATGCCACGGTGAATACGTTCTCGGGCCTTGTACACACCGCCCGTCACACCAAGGGAGTTGGTAATACCCGAAGGCTGACGCAAGTCGGACGAAGGTAGGATCAATGACAGGGGTGAAGTCGTAACAAGGCATCCGTAGCGGAAGCTGTGGATGGATCACCTCCTTTCTAGGGAGAAAATGATCAAGTCCTAACGGATTTGATTTATTAGGTCGCCCAGTGTTTTGATAGCAATATTAAAACCTGAAGAGGTTTGTAGCTTTTTGTCGCTTTTTAGTTGTCAATCTAGAATATTTTTATAAATATTCGAAATCCCGCTCCGCCGTCGTGCGGGAGACGGGATTTTTTATTAGCAGATTGATAAAATAGATAAATTTTGATATATTATTTAAGTGGTTATTATTTAAAAATTATATTTGCGCATATAGCTCAGTTGGTTAGAGCGCGTCACTGATAATGACGAGGTCCCAAGTTCAAATCTTGGTATGCGCACAAGCGAAATAGCAAATTTAAAACACAAAGCGCCGAGGTAGCTCAGTGGTAGAGCAGTAGACTGAATTTTCGGTCACTCTAATGGGAAACCTTGGTAGTAAAAATCGGGTGAATTCGGAGAAACCTAAATTGAATGGATAAAATTCAACAAGGCAATTCCGAGCCAAGTTCCGGCGGGTATGATTTCCGGAAAAGGTGTAGAGACTAGCAAGTGAGTCCCAACAATAACCTTGCGCCAGCGCCCGACTCCTAAGTTCTGAGATAGAATATGGAGATGATATAGTCCGATCCTTGGGAAAACCCAAGAAAAATAAAAGGAAAATCTATGTGTCGCGAGTTCGATCCTCGCCCTCGGCACTTTGTGTTGTAAATTAATTGAACCTATGGTATAATGATGTTATTCCATAGGTTCAATTTTATGAGAAAAGACAAAAAACAAGCCATAAAGTTAAGAAAAACAGGTTTGAGTTATTTGCAAATTAGCCAGCAATTAGGAGTCGCCAAAAGCACGCTTAGTTTTTGGCTTAAAGATTTGCCCTTATCAAAAAAAGCAGAAAATAAAATTAAAGCCAGGGTTAATCAGACTAGTATTAAAGCTTTAATTAAAAGAAACAAACAGCAGACACAGATAGCGATTGAAAGGCACAATAAAATTTTAAGTGATTCAAAAAAGACCTTTGCAGATTATAAAAAAGACATTTTGTTTATTAGCGGAGTCTGCTTGTACTGGGGCGAGGGTTATAAAAAAGGAGCTAGTGGAAGTTCTTGGAAGGCTGTTGATTTGGCAAATTCTGATCCAGCCATAGCTTGTTTATTTATAAAATTTTTGAAAAAATATTTGCAAGTTGATAAAAATGAAATTTGGGCGCAATTAATTATTGCTCCGAATCAAGATATTGATAAAGCCATAAATTTTTGGGAGACCTTGACTGGATTAAAAAAAGAAAGGTTTATGGGGACATATTCCAAGGTTAGTGTGGCCAGTAAAGGCAAGAGGCACAAAAATAGTTTGCCAAATGGCACTATACATATCAGAGTAAATAATGTCGAAAAGTTTTTTATATTGATTGGCTGGATTGAATGTTTAAAAAATAATTACGGGGTGTAGCGCAGTTGGCTAGCGCACCTGCTTTGGGAGCAGGGGGTCGCAGGTTCAAATCCTGTCACCCCGACAAAATAAAAAAACATCCGAACACATCGGATGTTTTTTTGTGGTATAATATATTTATATCATGCTAAGAAAAAATAAAAAAACTAAAACAAAAAAAATTAGCGGACTCACTTCTTTTGAGGCGCGTACTCGTCTTTTGAAATACGGCGAAAATACGGTTTTCAAAAAAAGAAAATTTCGTCCGTTTCTTATTTTTTTAAAAAAATTTAATAGTCCATTACTACTAATGCTGATTGGCGCATCACTGGTTTCATTTTTTCTTGGTGAACATATCAGCTCCATAATTTTATTGTTAATGGTTTTGATTTCCGGCATTTTGGATTTTGTTAATACTTTTCATTCTGAGGCTACTGTTGCTAAATTAATTGCCAGAGTGGTCACTACGGCCACGGTCATTCGCGATGGTAAGCGAAAAGAAATTAAATTAGCAAAAATAGTGCCAGGTGATATTTTGTTTTTGTCAGCTGGCGATGTGGTGCCGGCCGATTGTGAACTACTAGAAAGTAATGATTTATTTGTAGGGCAGTCATCGCTCACTGGCGAATCATTGCCCATAGAAAAAAATGCAGTCATTGATATCAAGGGTGATAGTGCATCTATTTTTGAAAATAAAAAATTGGTTTTTATGGGCACTAATATTATCACTGGCTATGGCAAGGCTGTGGTAATAAATACTGGCGTTCATACTGAATTTGGAAAAATAGCTGATCGTCTGAGCGAAGAAGATGGTGAAACTGATTTTGAAAAAGGCATTAAAAAATTCAGCTATTTGATATTGCGCATGAGCATCGTGCTGATTGGTTTGGTTTTTTTATTTAATGCTCTTAATGGTCGTGGTTGGCTGATGTCGTTTATTTTTGGCTTGTCTATTGCTATTGGTATTACGCCAGAATTATTGCCAGTGATTATTTCCGTTTGTTTATCACGCGGATCAGTGCGTATGGCTGACAAACAAGTGATTGTAAAAAATCTTTCAGCCATTCAGAATTTTGGCAGTATGAATATTTTATGTACGGACAAAACTGGCACTCTCACCAAAGATCATATTACGCTCGTCAAATATCTTGACGGTTTTGGCCATGAATCAGAAAGCACTTTGCTTTATGCTTATCTTAATAGTTCATACCATACTGGTATTCAAAATCCATTGGATAATGCCATTAAAGAATTTAAAAAAATAGAAATTAGTAAATATAAAAAAATAGCAGAGATTCCTTTTGATTTTGAACGGCGCCGTCAGTCAGTGGTGGTAAAGAGTAAAAATGAATTATTGTTTATTACCAAGGGCGCGCCAGAAGAAGTTTTTCCGATTTGTGATTTTTGTTTAGTAAATGGTAAAAAGGAAAAATTTGCTGGAATAAATAAAATAAAAATAAAAGCGCAATTTGATAAGTTAAGTCGTGATGGTTTTAAAGTTTTGGGGCTCGCTACAAAAAATTTAGAAAAGCAAAAAGGCAGTTATTCTTTTCATCAAGAAAATGCCATGACTTTTTGCGGTTTTGTGGCTTTTCTTGATCCGCCCAAGGAATCGGCGATTGAAACTATTAATGATCTGAAAAATTTAGGCGTGGAAATAAAAATTCTGACCGGTGATAATCCGCTACTTACTGAAAGAATTTGTTTGGAAATAAAACTGCCAATCAAGGGCGTGGTGACAGGTGATCAATTGGCGAAAATGAATGATAGCCAATTATTGAAGGCGGCTTTGAATAATACTATTTTTGCGCGTCTTGATCCGGAACAAAAACAAAAGATTATTTTAAGCTTAAGAAAAAATAATCAAGTGGTGGGTTATTTGGGTGATGGTATTAATGATGCTATGGCGCTTAAGAGCGCTGATGTTGGCTTGTCGGTCAATAATGCTGTGGACATTGCCAAAGAAACCGCAGATATTATTTTGCTCAAAAAAAGTTTGGATGTTTTGAAAGATGGTATCATTGAAGGACGGCGCACTTTTAGTAATACCATGAAATATGTAATGATGGGACTGTCTTCAAATTTCGGCAATATGTTTTCCATGATGGGTGGTTCGTTATTTTTGCCTTTTTTACCCATGACACCGCCACAGATTTTATTTAATAATTTTTTGTATGATGCTTCTCAATTGTCTATTCCCACTGATCAGGTTGATGATGAAGATTTAAGAAAGCCAACTTCTTGGGATTTGGGTTTAATAAAAAAATATATGTTGGTTTTTGGACTTGTCAGTTCATTATTTGATTTTGTGACTTTTGGAGTTTTATATGGCTTGTTTGGTTTGCAAAAAGGTTTTTTTCAGACCGGTTGGTTTTTGTCTTCTATTACCACTCAAGTTTTTGTAGTGTATATTATCCGCACCAAAAAAATTCCTTTCTTACAAAGCAGGCCAAGCAGAGCTTTGGTTTTTAATACTCTGCTCATGGTGGCTATTGCTTGGCTGGCTCCGTTTATATTTTTAAGTCGTTGGTTCGGCTTTGTGCCTTTACAATTGCCTGTTTTATTATCTATATTAATAATTGTTTTTATCTATTTAGTTTTGGCGCAATTGGTCAAGGTTGCTTTTTATAGGCGACTAGTTGGAAAAATTTGACAAGTTTTATAGATTGGTTATAATTAAAATATGATAACAAGAATCAACAATTGGTTTAGCTTTTACTTTACTGACCGGCGACTCAGTTGATTTTTGATTTATTAGTCAAAAGTAGAATAACAACTGACTCGCAAATAAGGTCAGTTTTTTTGTTTTTTAGCACCTTAACAACCAACCAACGGAGGACAATCCAAATGATTAAATCGATTGCTAGTACCGCATATTTTGTGCATTCGCACAAAAGATTAAAGCCAAAAGAAAAAGTGGCTTGCCATGGTAATACCAAGTTAAAAATCAAGATTAACCAAAATGGCAGTTTGCAATATTGCCCGGCTCTTGAAGAATTTGAAAAGTCAGGCTGTATTTTTAGTAAGAGTTGTTTGTGGCTTCGGCACCCTGGAGAAAGGGCATGTCAATTTTCAACCAATAAAGGAGAGTAGTTATGAAAGAAACAACTATTGTAACGGCTGTAGCTGTAAAAGCCTGTCCTTACAATAAGAGTGCAGAAATATTCATTGATGATAGCGGCAATTTGTTTGCGTGCGATAATCAAGATTGTTGGTGGCCGGCGGTTAGAAAAAATTTTACTTGTCCTTTGGGGCAGACATTTAAATTGGCAGTAGTCAGTTGATGGTTTTGCCAAAAAAACACGAGACGGAAATTATTATTTCCGTCTCTTTTCTTTGCTTGAAAAAATAATATTTTTCAGGTAGGATATATTAAGTTAGCGGGGTGGAGTATGTCGGTAGTACGCATGCATGGGGTGCATGTAGACGGGGTTCAATTCCCCGCACCCCGACATCATAAGACATTTTAAATTTTTTTCATTTTGTTCGCGCCCTTCAGGCGCGAGCTTAGAGATTTCTTCCCCCAGTTTTTCTTTAAATTCAGACAAGAATTCAAATTCTTTTTTCCAGTTCCAACCAACCTTTCGCCCCAGGAGGCGGCGGTTCGTTCCGTTTCTTTTCACAAATGATTTTATTGCTATAAAATCATTTAACAAAGTCGCATTTCCCGCGCGATTGGCCTCTTTTATCCATTCCCGCATGGGTTCGATCCAATTGTTTCCCTTTCGCCCAAAATCAGATCTCTTCTTGTTGAGGTCTGTTTTTGTTTTGATCAACTCGTCTTTCTTTATGAGATAAATATCTTTTTCAATATTGCCCTCAAGATATTCATCGACCAGTTTGCTGAGCTTGTTTTCCGCCTCGACTGATTTCGTTTCTAAATTTTGGGCGAATTCTTTCCCGCCGGACTTTTCCTCCTTTTCCCATTTCGTTACTTCGTCGAGCATATACTTTGCCCATTCGTCATTTATGGCGATTTTTTCCAGCCGTCCTTTCAGTTGCTCGACCAACTGACCATGTTGCAAATATTTTTGCGAACACGGGCCAAGCCGTTTCGTACAACGATAGTAAATATATGTCCCGCCATGTCCGTGCGCATATTGTGCTGTGATAGCCCCTCCACACTCGCCACACGTTAGTAATCCGACGAAAGGGAAGTTATGGCCTTTCTTCACTTTCCTCGGCATGGCCTTTACTGCTAACGCCTTTTGGACGGCTTCAAAATCGCTCAAGGAAACAATCGGTTCATAGTTTCCCTCGTAACTTTCGCCCTTACGATCAATTACTCCGATATATGCTTTTGCCCTCAACATCTTTGCTATCACGGCCACGCATAACGACTTACCGGTACTGCCAACCGCGCCGAATTCACTCAGGCGCGTGCTTAAGCTCGACAAAGTATGTTTGCCCTCGCCGAACTCTGTAAAAGCGAGCTTGACGATTTTCGCTTTTACTGGGTCTATATCAATATTTCTTGTTTTCGCATTGTTGATATAGCCGTATGGGGCTAATCCCGGCCATTCTCCGCGCCTGAGCTTCTGCCGTTGGCCTCGTTTGACGTTCTCGCTGAGATTATCCGAATAATACTTACTTTGACCGAAAGCGACCTGCAACATAAACAATCCCTGCGGAGTTGGTTCAAACCAAAACGTGGGAAAGTGCAAAGAAACCACCAGACCCGTGTCGATTAGATATATTATCTGCCCGCCATCAACACTATTACGAGCTAATCTGTCTGGATGCCACGCCATAATGCCGACCGGCTCGTCGCTGGCTTGAATCGCACTAATCATCTTATTAAATACCTCTCGTCCTGGTTTCTTGGCGCTTTTGCTCTCAATGAACGTCTCGGCAATCTCGATGTTTTCTCTCTTGGCAAATTCCGCCAACTCCGCGAGCTGTGCTTCAATGCTCATTATTTGCCGTTCTTCATCTTCGGTTGATTTGCGAGCGTATAAAAAATATTTTGTTTTCATAATGCTTACTCCTTAATTATTAGTCGCCTTTGACCAAAAGCGCGGGATTAAAAAACTTGCTTTGTATTCTTGCCAAAAGCAAGAATTGGAAAAAATTGGAAATAAACTTTGTTTATTGCGTGCTTCGCACGCCGAACCGCCGTTTGCTTTCCCGAAAAACTGAATTTGAATTTGTCCGCCCCTTTGATTTAATTCCGAAATACAGGGCTTTTTGCGAAGCGAGACCCGCCGAAGGCGGGGCGAGCGAGCAACCAATCGCCTCTGAATTTGAAAAAAGTTTAACTTGGTCGCAATTGCTGAACGAAGCTCGAACCTTTTTTGAACGAAAAATGCTCGATTAG
>JBAXTU010000032.1:0-6386 GCA_037130015.1 bacterium
GTTTTGGTGCCACGATGCAGATATTCAAACTTTTTGTATTCGCAAGGTAAAATAATGCTAACAGCTCCAGGCCAACAACGAGCCAAAATATCCTCGGTTTCTTTTTGCAGTCTGATGCCGAACAATTTTAAATCATTGGTTGAAGAAATTAAAATTATTAGAGGTTTGTCAGGACTGCGACGACGGACTTTATAAATCCTCTCCACAGTTTTTTTGTTTAGAGCTTGTCCGACCAGTCCATAAATCGTATCAGTAGGCATAATACCAATACCGCCGTTTTTTAAAATTTTTATAATTTGATTTCTGTTTAGTTGCATAATATTATTATAGCAAAATACAATCCTCTTTGGTAAATTCCCCTACTCTTGTTCTTTCCAATTCTTTCATATAAGCGCCACAGCCCAAGGCATCGCCAATATCACGAGCGAGAGAACGGATATAAACCCCAGGGCCAGTGACGACTTTTATTTTAAGTATGGGCCAAACATAATCCAAAATTTCAATTTCTTTGATCAAAACTTTTCGTGATTTCATTTCCGGTTTTTGACCTTGACGAGCAACTTTATAAGCGCGTTGGCCCGCTATTTTGATAGCGCTATAAATCGGTGGTACTTGATCTATCTCACCAACAAAGTTTTTTAATATCATCTGAATATCTTGCATGCTCGGCCGTCCCATAGCTTTTTTTGTTTTAATGTTCTTGTGTTTTGGTGTTTTTATGATTGGCCCCTCGCCATCATCTGTTTCGCTCGTTGCTCCCAGCTCAATCTCGGCAATATATTCTTTTTCTTTTTGCACGGACTCGGCTATTTTTTTGGTGGCTTCCCTGCCCACTGCTATCACCAGTACCCCACTGGCCAACGGATCAAGCGTGCCAGCATGTCCGACTTTTTTGATGCCGGACATTTTTTTGATTTGACTCACTGCCCAATACGAGCTTGGCCCTTTGGGTTTGTACACGCCAAAAATTTTGTTGTTCATTTCTTCATTCATATCCGTTTGCTCATTTTCTTTTTCCGATTAGTATTACTAAAACGATGCGCTTCGTCTCTGGCCTGTTGCAAAATATTTTTAATATTTTCAGTCAAATTTTTAACGGCTTGATTAGTCTTGGGAGCGAACACTAATTTATCACCGCCAAGTTTTGACAAACCGACCAATGGAATATTAATGTTTTTTGTTTTAAAAAGTTTATCAATAAAATCAATTTGTGGCCGACCACCATCAACCAACACAATATCAGGACGTGGCCATTCATCATGATTGAATCGGCGAGTAATCATCTCGCTCAGGGCATGCAAATCATCACCAGCCAGAGCTGATTTAATATTAAAAAGGCGATACTGACTTTTATCAATCCGGCCATCAGTCATGACGGCCATAGCGCCCACGGTCTCGTGTCCGCCAAAATGGGAAATATCATAAGCTTCAATTCTGTTTGTTTTGAATCTATCCCCGGAAACTTCATCGGACGTAATTAGTGTCACTTCTTGCAATTGTGTGAGTGCTTTGATAGCCTCAGGATTTTCTTTTTTTAATTTTGAAATCAAGCGTTTTTTCTGACCCTTAAAAAGCAAAATAATATCATTAATATTTTTTTGATAATCTTGTTTGGAAATAGCATTTATGCAACTGCCGGGACACAAGCCGATTTGATAATCAAAGCAAGGCTTGCCTTGTCCTGGTCGGCAGGTGCCATAAGGAAAAATCCGACGAAGTAGTCGTAAAGCGTTTTTGAGCAAAGTGCCGTTTTGATATGGACCAAAAATATGCGCCTTAGTAGCTGGAAATTTCTTGAGCTCATGCTGTCGCACAATAATCGGATAAGTAAAATCTCTCTTGGGTATGACCACATACACAAACGAACGATCGTCTTTGTCTTTGACATTATATTTGGGCCAGTATTTTTTTATTTCATTGGCTTCAAGAATAATTGCATCCAGTAATGTGTCAGTGGTTTTGAATTTTATTTTTTTAGCCTTGGAGACCATTTCCGCAATACGCATATCAATGTCTGATCGGAAATATTGAGACACACGTTTTTTGAGCGAAGTGGCTCGACCAATATAAAGAATCTCACCTTTTTTATCCAGCCAATAATACACACCAGAAACCAATGGCAGTTTAATTGCTTGGAGTTGGAGATTGGATTTTTTTGGCTTTGTTTTCATGGAGTTAATAATAACACAAATTACTTCAAATAACCTCTTAGATAATCTCCTGTCACGCTATTTTTGGCCGAAGTTATTTGCTCAGGCGTACCGCTAGCCACAATCTTGCCACCGCCTTCTCCGCCTTCTGGTCCAAGGTCAATCACATAATCAGCTTCTTTGATGATGTGCATATTGTGTTCAATTACAGCCACGCTATTACCACGATCAATTAACTTGTTCAATACTTGCAAAAGTAATTCAATATCATAATAATGCAAACCGACTGTTGGCTCATCCAAAAGATAAAGTGTTTTTGAGCCGAGCGTGTGAGTGAGTTCTCTAGCTAATTTTATTCTTTGTGCTTCGCCACCAGATAGCGTGGTGGCGCTTTGTCCCAATTTCAAATAACCCAAGCCCACTTCGGTGAGCACTTTTAATTTGTCCGTAATCAAATATTGTCCGTCAAAATAATTAATCCCCTCTTCAATCGTCAAGTCTAATACTTCGGCGATATTTTTTTTCTTATATTTGACTTGCAAAGTTTCGCGATTAAATCTTTTGCCATGACACACTTCACATTCAGCCAGGACCGGTGGCAAAAAATGCATTTCAATCAAATTAAAACCAGCACCGTCGCAAGATTCGCAACGCCCGCCCGGACGATTGAAAGAAAATCTGGAAAGCGTATAGCCTCGTTCACGCGACTCTGGCAACTGAGCAAAAAAATCCCTGATGGGCGTGAAGATGCCTGTGTAGGTAGCAGGATTACTGCGTGGGGTACGGCCGATTGGCGATTGATTAACAATGACCACCTTATTAACATATTCAGTGCCGAGTATTTTAGACACATCTTTTAAATCTTTTCTAAAACCATGTTTTATCTTGACCAAATTTTCATACAAGACATCATAAAGCAAAGAAGATTTGCCACTGCCAGACACACCCGTAATGACTACCAATTTTCTGAGCGGGATATCCACATTAACATTTTTTAAATTATTGGCTCTGGCACCGATAATTTTGATGGCTTCATTATCTTTATGACGACGAGTACGATCAAGATTGATTTCTTTTTCACCGCGCAAATATTGTAAAGTGAGCGAGTTTGGAAATTCTTTATTTTTTAATAATTTTTTACTCTCACCATAAGCTATCACTTCTCCGCCATGCACACCCGCGTGTGGCCCCAGGTCAACCAAATAGTCCGAAGCCAAAATTGTTTTCTCATCATGCTCCACCACAATCACGGTGTTATTTTGATCACGCAAAGATTTCAAAGAATCAATTAATCTATCTGTGTCTCGTTCGTGCAAACCGATTGTTGGCTCATCAAGCACATAAAGCGTGTGCGACAAATGCGAACCTATTTGACTGGATAATCTGATACGTTGAGCTTCCCCGCCAGACAATGTTTCAGCCTCGCGTGAAAGCGACAATAATTCAAGCCAACTTTTAATAAAAAATCCAAACGCTGACTAATTTCCATGACCACATCTTCGGCAATGGTTTTTTGCCTAGTTGTCATTTGATTGTAATACGATTCAAAAAACTTTCCAGTCTTGTCCAATGATAAATTACAAACTTCAAATATATTTTTGCCATTAACTCTGACCGACAAGGCCTCAGGCTTTAATCTTTTACCCAAACATTCCGGACAAATTTCCGATTCTAAATGATATTTGCCATCACCATCATCTTCTTCTGTTTCTTTTTCTTTTTTAATCCAGCTTTCCAGTTTGCCCAGCCCATGACATTTTTCACAAGCGCCATGCGGACTATTGAATGAAAATAATCTAGGCTCAACTTCGGGAAAAGCAAAACCATCATTAGGGCAAGTCCAATTAGCCGAAAGTAAAATTTCTTGATGATTTTTTTTATCGCCAAAAACCGCCATGACTAATCCTTTGCTATAGGACATGGCATTTTCTACAGCTTCAGAAAGGCGATTATGATCTATTTCAAAGTCATTATTTATTTTGCCATGTAGAGACGCATTGCAATGCGTCTCTACTTTGTCTATCACAATATCAATGCTGTGTTTTTTGTATCTGGCCAAATCAACTTTGTCATGAAGCGAATGAAATTCACCGTCAATTCTAGCTTCGCCATAACCGAGCGCTAAATAATCATAAAGCAACTGGTAATATTCCCCTTTGCGATCAATCACGACCGGCGACAAAATTTGAATGTATTCTGATTTATTATCTTCGGCTTTGGCAATAATAATATCAATCATCTCATCCAGAGATAATTTTTCAATTTTTATTCCGCACTTGGGACAATATACTTCGCCCAACCGCGAATATAGCAAACGAAGATAATCATAAATTTCTGTCAGTGTTCCCACAGTTGAACGCGGATTATGCGACAAGGCTTTTTGATCAATGGAAATGGCCGGCGCTAATCCGATAATTTCATCTACATCGGCCGGTTTCATCTGGCCCAAAAATTGACGCGCGTATGGTGACAAAGATTCTATATATCTTCGCTGACCTTCGGCAAAAATCGTATCAAAAGCCAGTGACGATTTGCCACTGCCGGACACGCCAGTCATAACCGTCAATTTGTTGTGTGGTATTTCCAGTGAAATGTTTTTTAAGTTGTGCACCCGCGCTCCGCGGATAATAATTTTATCTTGCATATTTACCCTGTTAAATAAGATTTGGCATAAAGAATGACCAGAATCTCAATCTTGTTAATTATTGAATATTCAAATCCCTGACAATTCGAACCGAGTCCAAATCTTAATTTTAAATAAAAATTTAAAATTATTTAACAGGGTGAATTTTAATTTAAATATTGACAAATTTAATTTTATTTAATATAATTTTTACTTGAGTAGCACCTTGGACAATACAACCCTAATATGGAGGAAACACCATGACACCAGAAGAATTCATTAAAAAACATGGACACGATCTTTTTAATAAACTTATTGACACGGGTAATAGAACTGGACCAGCTAATGATTTTTATCTTCCGTTCTCTTTGTCACAGCTAATAGAAGCTGACATTGTGGTAGATATTATATTCAATGCAATTAAAACAAAAGTACAAATTGAAAGTGAAATTTTACCAGGTTGCCCCCGCAACAATGACCATCCTTGCCCATTAGGCATGGAACAAAAAGAATGTTATGACGACATTCGCGCCTGTGAACAAACAGAGTTACTAGCTTTTTAATAAAAAAATTCCACGCATCGCCGTAAGCACACCAGCTTACGGTTTTTTTATTTTTCTTCTGTACTAAAATCAAAAAAATTTTCAATATCTTTAATAATAGTTTCCGGATTTATGCCATGTTTTTTATTGTACTGTTCTTGGATCTTTCTTCTTCTGTCCACTTCTTTCATGGCTCGCTTCATGGAGCCTGTAATTCTATCTGCATATAGAATAACAGTGCCCTTCACATTTCTAGCTGCGCGACCCATGGTTTGAATAAGCGCTTGCTCACTGCGCAAAAAGCCTTCTCTATCTGCATCCAAAATCGCCACCAGTGTCACCTCTGGTAAATCCAAACCCTCACGCAAAAGATTGACACCGATCAATACATCAAATTCTCCGCGCCTAAAAGCCGTCAAAATTTCCGTCCGCTCCAAGGTTTTTACATCGCTATGCAGATAATTACACCTGACTCCTTGCTGAACAAGAAATTTGTTCAGGTCCTCGGCTTGCTTTTTAGTTAAAGTATTGATGATGGCACGCTCACCAATCTTGGCAATTTCTGTCACTTCTTTTAGAATATCATCTATTTGGCTATAATTTTTCTTTTCGTCAAAGACTGGTCGCACTTCAATGGGCGGATCAATCAGTCCAGTTGGACGAATGACTTGTTCCACAATCTGTTTGGAATGCTGTATCTCCCAATCACCAGGTGTGGCCGAAGTAAAAATGGTCTGTCCGATACGTTTTAAAAATTCATCATACTTGAGTGGTCTATTATCCAAAGCTGATGGTAAACGCCAACCATATTTAGACAGAACCTCTTTACGACTTCTGTCGCCAGCATACATACCACGCACTTGTGGCAATCCCATATGAGACTCGTCCATAATAGTCAAAAAGTCGGGTTTGCCTTTTTTGTCTTTGGGGAAATAAGCGAGCAGTGTTTCCGGCGCTTCACCTGATAATTTACCAATCAAATGTCTTGAATAATTTTCAATGCCATGGCAATAGCCGATGGTGTGCAACATTTCCATATCATAACGAGTTCTTCTTTCTAATCTCTCAGCC
>JBAXTU010000033.1:0-6306 GCA_037130015.1 bacterium
AAATAGCTGAAATTGTCAGGCTTGGCGAATAATCTTGTCAATATCGTTTGCTGTGGGACTTGGAATTGGTCCAAAATCCTGCCCCAAATCAAATTCCTGCAATTCTAGGCTTTTCATTTTTTGGCTCAGGCCTTCAAAAGCGCCTATTAATCCAACAACAATTTCTTTGGTCCAGCCCGAGGTTATGCCGGCAATAAGGCCGTTTATAATAGTGATGCAATTGACGCCAACGAGCGGACAAGCACCATGAGAATGGTGCGCGGAATTCCCTCATCCCGTGCAGAAAATTATTAAAAAAAATTAAATTTTAGTCAAAATAAAAAGGCAGGCCAATTAATTGGTCTGCCTTATAAAATGTGCTAGAAGTAGGAGAATTAGTATTTAATTAAATCTAGTTCTCCTAAAAAATTAAAGATAGTAGGGTTGTTATTATTCACGAAGACGCCACCTTTTGTGACATCTGCGTAGTAGACTTCACCTTTCAAGTCTACAGCTATTGGCACCCACAGTTGATATTTTCCCTGATTGGGAATTTGTACTGTTGTGGCGCCTTCTTTCGCCATAAATTTTTTGGTCGTGCCATCGTCTAGGTTCCAGCGCTCAACTCCAAATGTCATTTCTGACAATTTAGTTGATTCTGGTAGGGCGATCCAACTTTCATTTTTTGGCTGGAACTTAATGTTTAGTCCACCAAGGCCGTTATTTTCAAAAATAACGGCCCAGTCAGCTGGGATTTCCGGTATCGGCAATTTTACCGACACTTCTTGCTTGCCACATTTGATGGAAAACAAGAATTCTTCTTGATTGTTAATGTCCACCATCACAAATGGCGGATTTCCAGCCGGTGTTATTGATTGGCCATTTTGAGTCAGCGTCCAGCCGTTGCTGTACTTGTCGTCAATCTTAACGGCTACAGCAACCTGCTGTTCATTGCGTTCATGGACTATTATAGTGTCCACAACCGCTGTGGGGCAAGCGTCAATATTTACATTACGCGTGTATTCCTCGTCATACCTCTCTTGAAATTGCAGAAGTACAACGACTTTTGGCTGAGCTGTTGCCACTGTTGTTTGAGTGGCTGGTTTAGCTGGGTCAGTAGATGTTGGAGCTGGCGCAGTGGCGTCAGCGGTTGTTGCTGTGGCCGTGTCGGCTGTTGTTGGTTTGGCTGGCGTGTCAGCAGATGTTGCTATTGCTGGTTCTGCCGGAGTTAAGGTCCCGGCTGGACAGCCTAATAGCAAAAATGCGCAAACACAGACAAATACTATTGTAAAACCAAAATTTTTCTGCATGATTCTTCTCCTTGTTGTTTTTCTTTGTTTTTTTGCTTACAACCACGCTCACCACAATAGTGAACGTGGAAACTGCCTTGTCAATGAACTAATTAAATATAATATCATACTTTAATATTTTTGTCAATGATTTTGCTAGTAAATAGTAATTATTTATCTAAATTTAAACAAAAAAATAACGCCAGCGATAAATCGCTGGCGTTTTTGTGGGTTTTAAACAGGAAATAGCTGAAATTGTCAGGCTTGGCGAATAATCTTGTCAATATCGTTTGCTGTGACATCAGGAATTGGTTCATAATCACATTCTAAATTAGATTCTGCCAATTCCATACTTTTTATTTTTTGACTCAAGCATTCAAAAGCACCTATTAATCCATTATTAATCTCCTTAATCCAGCCAGTGGTCATACAGATGATAAGGCCATCTATTATAGTGACACAACAAACGCTGATTAATGGCCTGATGTTAAATTCAATGACGCTGATTTCTATGGTGTAGTCGCAGGTAATGTCACTGAATATTTCCAGGTAGCTTTGTTCCAGAGATTTTATTTCCTTTCTTTTTAGTATTCTGTCTACAAAGGAACGGATTATTATTTCTTGGCTATTGTTTTGACAAAGGACGATCTCTTGAGGGTCTCTCATGGTTATTTCCTCCTGTTTGTTTTTTGGGTTGAAAGTACTTCAAGACATTATATGCTAAATAATCATTTTCGTCAATTCTGCTTTTTGAAAGAAAAAATTGCCAATAAGAGTATTAATAAATGTGATAGGCCAATCGCTAAATATAATAAATAACTATAAATATATGCATTCTAAAAATAGTAAAAAAAAGAAGAGGATTTTATATATTAAGTAGCACTTTAAAGAGACGAAACGGCCTTGATTGGCCGTTTTTGTCGTAATTTATAAATATTGCTTTGCAAATAGGGAAGTGTTAAGATAAATTAGTTTAATAAACTCTCTTATGAACTTTAATTTTGACGAGACCGGTAAAACCGATGAGGAATTGGTTGCCTTGACCCTTAAAGATCAGGAGTATTTTTCGTTTATTGTTAAAAGATATAGCGTCAAATTAAAGGTTTATATTTCTAGAATTTCAGGACTCGGATCGGAAGACGCTGATGATTTGCTTCAAGAAGTTTTTATCAAAACTTATCGCCATTTGAATGATTTTGATGGTAATTTGAAGTTTTCCGCTTGGATTTATCGCATTGCTAGAAATCACACTATTAGTCATTTCAGAAAAAACAAGCTTAAACAAGAATTGCAATTGCAATTAGATGAAAATGTTATGGAAAATTTGTCATCTGATTTTGACTTAGAAAAAGAAATTAATGACAATATGACCAAGGATTCCGTGCAAGCGGTTTTAAATTCCCTTGATGCTAGGTATAGGGAAGTGTTGGAACTTAAATTTATAGAAGGCTGGGATTATCGTCAAATTTCTGATATTTTGAAGAAACCCATGGGTACGGTGGCTACTCTCATTAATCGCGCCAAGAAAAAATTTAAAGACCAATTAAAAAAACAAAAAATAAAAATATGACCGACACAGATTTTAGTCAAAAAATAATGTCCGCCATTAAGGACGAAAAAATAACTCTCATTCCGCGTTGGCGTTTTTTGGCCAAGGATTCAATTTTTTGGTTTGGTTTTTTATTGTGTGCCACAATTGGCGGCTTGGCTTTTTCCGTGGTATTATTTGTGCTCACTAATAATGATTGGGAAATTTATGACAAGGCCGAGAGCAATCTTTTTGTTTTTTTCTTTGAAACATTACCTTATTTTTGGCTGATTATTTTGGTGTTATTTTTGGCTGTTGCCTATTTTAATCTCAGACATACCAAAAGCGGTTATCATTACCATTTATTGTTTGTGCTTGGGGCTGTTATTTTGGCCAGTATTTTTTTAGGAGCAATTTTTTGTGTTTTTGGAATGAATCATGATTTGGAAAATGTTTTTAGGTCTCAACTGCCTTTTTATGATGTGGTGGCTTCGCAAAAAGAGGCGATTTGGAATCGTCCGGAAAAAGGAATTTTGTCCGGCTATATAGCGGAATTGGATAAAAATGAAAAAATAGAAAAAGTATCTTCTAGCGTCAGTTTTGATCTTCAAGACGCCAGTGGCCGAATTTGGCATGTAATACTAGTGACTTCCACGGTTTTACGGCAAAAGTTTTTTGAAGATGGTAGCAGGGTCAAGATTGTCGGTTCTCAAATCGGTTCTGACAGTTTTCAGGCTGACGAAGTGCGTCCTTGGCCAGTTGGTTTGAGAAGACTTGCTCCACAGCTAGTGTCACCATAAAAAAATGAAAGAAAAAAATATTAATTGTCGTATAAACAAGCGGGAGAGGACATAAGTTTATTGGAGAGTAAATTTAGAGAGGTTATTTACCGATTTTCAACATCATCTTTCCCCGATGTTGAAGTTGGTTTAAAGGCGACCCATGTGGTCGCCTTTAAAATTGCCTTTTTTTTGTAAAAATGACATAATGATCGTGTAAATAGTTTAATTAAATAACCAAACTAATATGGAATACTTGTGGGTTTTAGGAGGAATTATTATTGTTCTTTTGTCTGTTTCGCTCAAAGTTATTAAACAATATGAGCGAGCCGTGGTGTTCTTTTTGGGTAAATATACTGGTACTCGCGGTCCGGGTTTAATTTTTTTGATTCCTATTTTTGAGCAAATGACACGTGTAAATCTGCGTACTATTACCATGGATATTCCGTCGCAAAAAATCATCACCAAAGATAATGTTTCTATTGATATCGCGGCCGTGGCTTATTTTCATATTGTTGATCCATCCAAATCCGTGATTGCCGTGGAAAATGTGTATCAAGCAGTCAATCAAATTAGCCAGACTACAGTCAGAAATGTGGTGGGTCAATTTCAATTGGATCAATTATTATCGCAGACTTTAAATATTAATGAACAAATTAAAAATGTCATTGATACTCACACTGAGCCATGGGGCGCGCAAGTGACGGCCGTAGAAATCAAAGACATCACTTTGCCTGATAATATGCAACGCGCCATGGCCAAAGAAGCCGAAGCTGAACGCGAACGTCGCGCCAAAATAGTGGCAGCTGAAGGCGAATTTCAAGCCGCTGTCAAGTTGGGCGAGGCTGCTGATATTATTTCAGCTCATCCAGTAGCTCTTCAACTCAGAACTTTGCAAACCATGTCAGAAATTAGTGTTGAAAAAAATTCTACTATTATTTTTCCTGCGCAATTTATGACTACAGTGGCCGATGCTATTAATACGGTCAAAGGTGATTTAATGAATAAATAAAAAACATGCCGGAAATTCTTTCATACGAATTAGCCAAAACTTATAAATGAAACAATATACTCTTAACTCGGAAAATACATCAATAAATTTAAAAATTGATTATCAAAAAGAACTAAACAAGGAACAATTTGACGTGGTGACTGGCGGTGACGGTCCATGTTTGGTTTTGGCCGGAGCTGGCAGTGGCAAGACCCGCACCTTGGTGTATCGTGTGGCCTATCTGATTGAAAATGGGGTTGATCCTCGCCGTATTCTGCTCGTCACTTTCACCAACAAGGCGGCCAAAGAAATGCTAAACCGCATTGAAGTGCTTTTGGGTGGCAGTGTGGCCGGATTGTGGGGTGGCACATTTCATCATATTGGCAATAGGCTTCTTCGTACCTATGGCCGAAATATCGGTATTGAGCCGAATTTTAATATTTTGGATGATGAAGATTCTAAAGCGTTAGTCAAATCTTGCGTCAGTGCCATGCGTGTTCCTGATGATAAATATTTTCCCAAAAGCGATTTGATCCATAAAATAATTTCTTTGTCCGCAAATTTAAGCCGGCCTATTGAAGAAGTGCTTTCAACCAGATTTAGCCAGATAGATGAAATTTATTTTCCTATTTTGATTAATATTGAAACAGCTTATCAAAAAAAGAAACGAGAAAGCAATGCTCTTGATTATGATGATTTATTATCAAAGTGGAATGAATTGTTGGTCAAGGCGCCGGAAGTGCGTCAAAAATTGTCAGAGCAATTCCAATATATTTTGGTTGATGAATATCAAGACACTAATTATTTGCAAGGCGAAGCTATTCGTCATTTGGCGAGTCAGCACCAGAATATTTTAGTGGTTGGTGATGATAGCCAAAGTATTTATTCTTTTCGTGGGGCTGATGTCAATAATATTTTGAGTTTTCCAAAAGTTTTTAAAGACAGCCATACATATCGTCTGGAATCTAATTATCGTTCCACGCCCGAGATTTTGTCTTTGGCTAATTTGTCTATCAAAAATAATAAAAAGCAATTTGATAAGACGCTTCATGCCCACAAAGCCAGTGGCCAAAAGCCGGCTTTGGTGGCTCTAGAAGACAATCAGGCTCAGGCCAAGTTTATTTGTCAGCGAATTGTGGATTTGGAACGTGATGAAAACATACCGCTTGGCAAAATTGCTGTTTTATTTCGCGCGCATTATTTATCGTTGGAATTAGAATTGGAGCTTAATAGAAGAAATATAGCTTATGTGATGCGTGGTGGACTACGGTTTTTTGAACAGGCGCATGTCAAAGACATTTTGGCATACCTCAAAATCATTAATAATTTTAAAGACGAAGTTTCGTGGGCGCGGATTTTGCGTTTTCAAGACGGTATTGGCGGTGCCAGTGCCAACAAAATTTGGCAGATTATTTCTGCTCAAGATTCATTCAGTGAGGTTTTACGCCATGATTTTCAAAGTGATGTGTCGCTTCGTGTGTATAATGGCTGGATGAAATCGCGCGAGATTTTTTCACGCCTGCTCTCTATTGAGCCGAATAAATTGTCAGATTTGATAGAAAAAATTATTCATTCCGGCTACGAAGATTATTTAAAAGGTTCGTTTGATAATTTCAATGATCGCATCGCTGATTTGGAACAATTGTCGGTTTTTGCCGGCGGTTATGAAAGTTTGGAAAAATTTTTATCAGACACGGCCTTGTCCGAGGGTTTTAAGGGTGAAGCCACAGCCGGGTCTGG
>JBAXTU010000034.1:0-5843 GCA_037130015.1 bacterium
GCATCAGTCGCCACATTCGCCACCTCAGCAAAAGTGATGCCACCGGATATTTCCACTGACAAATCAAGTTCAATGGCTGGAAATTTGGGAATAGGTTGATAGGTTGGCGCTGATTTGGTATTTATAGCAATTGTCGCAAAATCAACTTCCAAAATGGCCACGCTATTTTTGATGCCATAAGCTGACAAAACTTTTTGGCTAGTCATGCCGATTGAGCCGATATTTTTTTCATTAACTAAAATTTCAGCCACAGGCGAACCAAAAGCACCAGCACTATCAGTGGTTTCTTTATATTTAATCTTTATATTCAATCTACTAACCAAACCTTCAAAAATTCCTTTGGCCTTACTCAAAGCATCCGAAGAATTTTTAGATGAGACGGCGATGAGCAAAGTTTCTTTTTCCTGTGGCAAATCATTAGCTTTGAGTGGTAAATAAACATTAGATAAATCAAACAATTGCACCTCAGGATAAAAACCGACATTCTCGGCGATAATTTGCAAAGCGCCAGGCACGAGCGAAGTGCGCATATACTCAAAATCAGAACTCAACGGATTGGAAATTTTGATGTGACTGGCGACGTCCAAGCGACAATTAGCAATTTGTTTTTCGGAAATAAAAGAATAAGTGTAAATTTCTGTCAGTCCCATGCCCGCCAAAATATCTTTGGCTTTGTTTTGCCAATAAAAATTATCACTAGAAAAATTTTCTGGCAAATCGCCAGCCATTAATTTGGTTGGCAAATTATGATAGCCATACAAGCGAGCCACTTCTTCAATAAGATCATGTTCACCCTCAACATCGCCATCACGCCACCATGGCACCGAGACTTTCATTTCGGTCTTGGCGACTGTCACCTTGAAGCCCAAACTTTCCAAAATGTCTTTGATCTTAGCTGGTTTAATTTCCACGCCCAACATACGCTCCACATTTTGAGCATCTAATTTTATTTCTTGAGCTTTAAATTTATGATTATTAACATCAATAATTTCACTGACCGCTTTGGCGCCGGCCAACTCTTGAGCCAATTCAATGGCACGCAACATGGATGCCTCAACATTCATAGAACTCAATCCCTTTTCATAAAGATTTGAACTGTCAGAACGCAAATTCAAGGCGCGAGAAGTTTTGCGCACGGAAACTGAATCAAAATTAGCGCATTCAAAAACAATGGTTTTAGTTTCAGGGGTTGTAGCTGATAATTCTCCGCCCATGACTCCTGCCACGGCCACTGGATTTTTAGCGTCAGCTATCACCAAATGTTCTTCGCTCAGTCCGTATGATTTACCATCAAGTGCTAAAATAGTCTCCCCTTTTTTGGCAATGCGTACATTAATTTCATTACCAGTCAATTTATCATAATCAAAAACATGCATGGGCTGACCGAATTCCAGTAAAATATAATTAGTAATATCCACTAGATTATTGATTGGTCGCAAATCACTGGCCAGCAATCTTTGTTGCAACCATAGTGGTGATGGACCAACTTTAACATCGGTCATGACCATGGCTTGATAGCGTGGGCATAATTTCGATTCTTTGACTGTGACGGATAATTTCTTTTTTTCGCCTTTGACTGCAAAATTCGGCTTGGGTATTTCGTACAAAAATTTCTCTTCCAAAATGGCTGAGGCTTCACGCGCCAGACCAATCACGCACATGGCGTCCGGACGATTGGAAGTGACTTCCAAATCCAGAATCGCGTCACTAATAGGCATGATTTTTTCAAGGGGCAATCCCACTTCGGTATAGTCAGGCAAAATAAAAATTCCTGTGTGATCTTCGCCAATACCCAGTTCTTTTTGAGAACACATCATACCAAAACTTTCCACACCGCGGAGCTTGGCTGATTTGATTTCAAAATTGCCCACCTTGCCACCCACCAAAACCACTGGCACTTTTTGGCCTTCTAGGATATTTGGTGCGCCACAGACGATTTGCAATTCTTCTTTACCAACGTTTACTTTGCAGACATGAAGCTTATCAGCGTCTGGATGCTGATCTATTTTTATGATTTGACCGACAACAACCTTCTCAAAGTTTTGTTTGATTTCTGTAATGTGATCAACCGACGGGCCAGACAAAGAAATTTTCTTAGCAAATTCTTGGGCCGACAAGTTTGTCTTCACGTATGATTTTAACCAGTTGTAGGAGATGTTGAGATTCATAATATTTTATCCATAATAATGAAAACGCATTAAAGTTAAAATTATATATTTAATAAATACATATGAAATAGATATCAAAAGAATTGAAATAATAATATTAACTATGTTTACACAATATTTTTTTCTTTCTAATATTAGTTTTATATTTACAAAATATTTATAAATGTTCTTAAATAATAATCTTACATATATAAGGAACAGTACTATAAAAAATAACGTGATTATATTTTTTATTGAACCCCAAGCCGTGATAGGAATAGGTGGACCAAGTGAGATACTACTAATACTTTGATCAGGCCACTTATAAATATTAATCCAATAATATGTAATTAAATAATTTAACAATTCAATAAGTAGCAGAGCAACTACGTTAAATATTATAAAAATTGCTAATTTTCCTTTAACAGTCCGATTTCTAATATTTAACTTTAACAAGTTGTAGACGCTGTTGAGATTCATAAAAAATTAATGACTTTTAATGCCCTAAACCACATTGTGGAATTTAAATAAGAAATTGTTTTTTCCATATTTTAATCGTGGGTGCTCGCCTATCTAAAATTTTAACTTTCGCGAAAAGTAAAATTCGTTACTAAATTTTTACTGTTTGAGTCCGCCAGCTGGCGGACGAGTTTAAAAATTTTGTTAGAATTTTATCTTTGAAGCTCAAAATTTTAGATTAGCGAGCGATTTTTCTTTTTGTTAGCTTTTTCTTTTACTAAAAAAGAAAAAGTAAAAATTCCTAAAACTGCTTATTAAACCTTAAATCATTCTTATACAGCAATCTTATATCATCAATATTTAAGTCTGCTTTCATGGTGTAGCACCTCTCCACGCCCCAACCAAAAGCAAACCCGCTATACTTGGACGAATCAATGCCACCAGCTTTGAGGACATTTGGATGCACCATGCCAGCGCCGGCGAGCTCTAACCAACCTTCTTTGCACATACGGCATGAACTATTGTCTTCCAACTTGCCAGTGCCGTGACACAAACCGCAAGAAATATCCACCTCAAAACTCGGCTCGGTAAATTGAAAATGATGAGGACGAAGCCTGATGGTGCGATCGGCGCCAAAAAACTTTTTGACAAAAAATTCAATCGTGCCTTTGAGATGCGTGATATTGATATCCTTATCAATCACCAAGCCTTCAAACTGATGAAACATGGGCGTATGAGAAATATCAATCTGACGGCGATAGCACTTGGAAATATTCATCATGCGAATCGGCAATTTGCCCTTTTCCATTTCCCTCACCTGTCCACTGGAAGTGTGCGGGGTCAAAATACGTTTGCCGAATTTTTTATCCACGATTTTTTTATCAATAAAAAAGGTTTCCCACTCGTCGCGAGCCGGATGATCGCCAGGCATATTGAGAGTTTCAAAAGCATAATAATCCCATTCAACTTCCGGATATTTCACGCGCTCAAAACCAATACCTTCAAAGATAGAGGAGATTTCTCTGACCGCCTCAGTGACGAGATGTAAATGCCCGATAGGCGGTACATCTCCGGGCAAAGAAAAATCAAAACCGCTCAGGCCCGAATTGCCAGATAATGCGTTTTTTAAATTTTCTAATTCTTCAACAATGAAATTTTTGGTCTCATTGGCCAAGATGCCAATTTCAGCCACTTCTTCGCGAGCCACGTCTTTGAGGCCTTTGAGGATATTGGTGAGTAAGCCGTTTTTGCGACCTAGGTATTTGTTCTCCAAAGCTTCAAGGTCAGCTGGACTTTTGGCGCCCCCAATTTCCTTGGAAAATTCGGTTTTTAGGTTTTTTAGAGAGTCTTTCATAATGGAATTATTATAACTTATTTGACGGCTATTAGTCAATTTACAATCGTGGGTGCTCGCCTTATCTAAAACAAAAGAAACGCGAACCCGTCGCGTCTCTACAAAAAAATTAAATAAATTATTCTAAATCGCTCTCCTTTGCGAAATAAACAAATACTCCACAATAACCACCGACATTACAAACAAAATTATATTCCACCAAGTAAGCAAATTCAAATGCTCCAAAAATAACAATCCAACCAACAAAAACGACAAGAAAATCGCCTGGCGAAAAGACGTGCCCACAATACGGAACTCAAGAGAAAACTTATTAAAAATCCTGCGCCAAGCAAAGCTAGCCAAAAAGAAAGTGCCAACCAATGAAATAAACAAACTGGAATAGAACAAAGCAAAATCAAAAATACCAGACTGGGTGGGATCTATTTGATACAAAAACATCACCCATACGCCCCAAGCGATAATGGTAGCTAAAATAATAACAATGAGTAGTTGTTTTAAATTCATAAGTATTTATATTATAGCATAAAAATTAAATCAACAAAAATAAAATCCCGCCACGCGGGCGGGATTTAGAGAAGGTAGTGTTATTTTAATGGATATTGTGCCAATGGAGAGAAATTTAAGGCGCAATGCATCAAAACAAAACTTGATTACCTTCCCCATGGAAATTTATTATATCACTTTTATAAACAAAAACAATATTTGAAAAAAATATCTGTGGATAAGTCAAATAAAAAAAACAGGAAATGACTCCCGCCTTTTATTATTTATAAATATATATTATCTTCACTTTGATACGAATAAGGCTTAAAAAAGAAGTTTAAGGCGCTAAAATGATTTTGTGGCCAACTTATTTTTTTAGCCGTCTTCGTTTTTCGCTAGAAGCGAAAAGTGACAAGCATACGCCCCCTTCGTATCAAACTAAAGATAATTTTTAATTTTCAGAACCCTTGCTAAAGGGCGATAATAACAGATGACCATTACACCGCCCCTAGCAAGGAGCCTGAAACTTCTCCTTGTAAAACAGCTAGCCCTTCTTATTGGCTTCTGCGATTTAATATATTATTATAGCACACATATAATATTTTGTCAATAGTAATTTAAATATAAAGACAAAAAATGACCAAAATAGGCCATTTTTATTGATTATCCGCCAGTTGGCGGACTATTTTTAAGCTCTAAATTCGCAAATTTTCTTAAAATCACAATAATCACAACTCCAACCGGGATTGGGTGGAAACTCTCCCCTTTTTATTTCTTCTATTGATTTAACAATCTTATCCTGCACTTTTTCCAAGTCCTTGGCTTTGCCTAAAAAGCTCATTTCCGAATTATTTTCCAAATAATAGAAAGATAACTCCTGCACTTTTTCGCCAAAAACTTCCTGGGCCGCAATTTGATAAATTAAAAGCTGTTCCTTGTCCCCGGCTTCCAGTTTGGCTTTGGCTGTGCCGGTTTTATAATCAACAATTTTAAGGCCATCAGGCAACTGATCAATACGATCAATGGCGCCACTGACCGTGCACATCTCGCCATCAACTTTTATTTTCCAAACAAACTTTCTTTCTAATTCTTTCACCTTCGGCCGTTCTTCTAGATATTTGGCATAAAAACCGCGCAAGATTTTTTCACCGGTGGCCAAATATTTTTCCTTGGTAAGCGTGTCCGGATACCAATCATCAACAAAAGACTGTTCATAGATGTTTTTCATCTCTTCCCAAGAAATCGGATTTGGCTCTTCATTTTTATTTTGAGAAAACAAATCTGTTTGACGATTATTAGACCTGGATAATTCCAACTGAAAAAATTTCTGCAAAGTACTGTGCATCCTCTTGCCAAAAGAAAATTGCGGTTTGCCCGAGAGTGGGATTTTTAGAATATAG
>JBAXTU010000035.1:0-4972 GCA_037130015.1 bacterium
ATTGGTATAAGATTAGTTTTAATAATTTTATTATAGCAAAAAGCCGATTATTTTTCAATCGGCCTTAAGAATCACGGCCTTGAAGGTCCAAAACCGATTCAGGGCAAAGTTTAAAAAGGCTACAAAAAAAGCTGTCACCAATTTAGCCAACAAATCATGAAGCCCACAAAAATCCACAAAAAAATAAAGTAGGGACAAATTAAAAACTAGACTGACACAATTAGCCATGAAAAATTTGGCATATTGGAGGTGCAAATCTGGTTCTTGATGACGAAAAGTCCAACGGCGATTTATAAAAAAACTCCAAGACACAGCTACCGTAAACGAACACACAGCCGCGAGCAAATATTGCCAATGCGCAATTCTGGTAAGCAACCAATAAATTAAAATATCAATAAATAAATTAGTAAAACCAACCAAACAAAATTTTATAAACTGCTTGGTTAGTGGATATGAATGCAATATTTTTCTTATCTGTTGCCGAAGCTTATTCATAATTTTAATATTGAACCAATTCTTCCCATTTTTTGAGCGGTGAGGAGTCAAAATAAACCATATCTATTGGCACATTTTTAACAATAAAACTAGCTTTAAAATTATTAAAAGCAAAAACATCACCACTGACCCAACGTTTTTTACCATCTTCAATATAATATACATCAGAGGAATTAATATATTGCAATATAGTACCATCAGGATAAGACAAATCAACCAAAGGCACACCAGCTTCATAATCAGACTGCAAAATAGCCGGCAGAGTGATGACTGGTCTTTTTTGATAAAGCAAAGAAAAAAATTGTGATGTGAGCGGTTTTAAAAATTTATTATCAACCACCGCATAAACAGCCGAACTGCCTGAAAATTTTATCAGATATGACCCGGAACGAATTCCAACATTATCGCCTAAGGTTAAAATATCAAAATCATTTTCAGAAACAACTTTTATATTTTGATTTGACCAGTTGCCGCTGAACCAGCTCCAATAAACATCTTCATTAGGAAAAAGATGACGCCGATTATCTTGGCCCACAAAATAAACAGCTTTATCGTTTTTTAATTTTATTAAGTATCCGCGATTTAAATCAGGAGCTGAGGCACTAACAGCAGATAATAAATTCAACCTACCAGCACCCAATTGTTTTTGATAATTAGAATTTTGAGCATCAATATCATCAGCGCTATTTTTTAAAATGGAAATTATTTGCGAAGGAAATAAATTTTCATTTTTTGATTTGACAAGCGCAACACCGCCTGAGACCAAGGCTGTAGAAAAAGAAGTACCAGCCAAACCACTCAAATAATAATCAGCCAGCTTATCATGCGATAAGCCAACCAAATTTTCTCCCGGAGCTGAAATGCCTATACAGTTGGAACCATAATTAGAAAAATCTGATTTATGATCAAAATTATCAACCGAAGCCACGCCCAAAACCGAAGAATAGCAAGCTGGATATGCAGGTGTGGCATTTAGATTAGCATTAGATTCGGGAATTGTGGTATTGCCAGCCGAGGCCACCACCACCACTCCTTCACGTCTAGCCCAATTTAGGATGCGTTCAAATTCACCACTCTTATCCGAACCAACCAAGCTTAAATTTATAATATCAGTGCCATGATTGACTGCATACTTAACAGCCTTAATAACATTTTCCAAATCACCCTCGCCCGTACCATCAAGCACGCGAATTGGCATGATTTTAGCATTCCAAGCTACTCCAGCCATGCCTTCGTTATTATTAGCTGTCGCAGAAATGATACCAGCAATAGCCGTGCCATGATCAAGACCTTCAATAGTACTACTGGAGCCTGCTTTGGGAGATGGGTCAGAAGTATTAGTCACAAAATCCCAACCATGAAGACTATTATCAATGGGATCAGTCCAAATATTACCTTTTAAATCAGGGTTATTGATATCCACGCCAGAATCCAAAACAGCGACAATAGTTCCTTGACCACTTGCAATATCCCAAGCCGCATCAGCCTTAATTTGCTTAAGATAAATTTGTTCGGGATATAAGGGATCATTAGGAGTAAAAGCCAAGACCGGCGTTGCCAAAAACAAAAAAACTAAGATGACCCAAATTTTAAATTTTTTAATTTTATTTTTTAAAATCATAATAATTGAATTATAGCATATCTGATTGGAGCCAGCCAATTTGCCTAATTTGCCAAAATATGTTATAAATATGGCATTATCAAAACATTTATGGCTGATTTTATCGCTAAAACTAAAAAAGGCATTTTACTGGCTGGTGACATTTTGGCCCTGTTTTTGGCTTTATATCTAACACTTATTATTCGCTACGGTTACCCACTAGGCAATATTTGGGATAAGCACTTTGTCCCCTTTTCTGTAGTTTTTGCCTGCTGGCTGGTGATTTTTTTTATTTCTGATTTTTATAATCTGCGTGGCAGTTATAATAGTTATAATTTAGCCAATACTATTAGTCAACTAATGTTGATTAATATAGTTGTGGCTGTGATCATTTTTTACTTTTTTTCACCATTTATTAATCCTGAAATTAAACCGCAAACTATTCTAATTATTGACGCTATTATTTATAGCGCGCTTTTATTTGGCTGGCGCAAAATTTTTTATACTTTCATCAAATCTTCACGCATTACTAATCGTGTTTTAATTTTAGGCGATTCACCACTCAATCAAATTTTATCAGACGAGATAAAATCACGCCCTCAGCTTGGTTATCATTTAACTATTGAAACAGAAACTCCGGAAAATCTGAAACAATATTGCTTAGACAAAAAAATAAACATTTTGATTAGTTCACATAATTTAAAATTTGATACCGGTACAGCGCAAAAAATATTTGATTGTCTATCACTGGGCATAGATGTTTACAATATTAATACTTTTTTTGAAAAAATCACCAATCAGATTCCTGTTGAATACATCGACAATAGTTGGTTTTTAGAAAATCTGTCCGAGCATTCAAAAAAATTCTATGAGATTGCTAGAAGATTAATTGATGTTGTTTTGTCAATCATCGGTTTGTTTGCAGCTATTTTTCTGACGCCATTTATTGCTCTAATAATAAAATTAGAAAGCCCAGGACCTGTAATTTTTAGACAAATACGCACTGGTAAGAATGGCAAGGACTTTCTGGCCATGAAATTCAGATCAATGGTGCAAGACGCGGAAAAAAACGGAGCTCAGTGGGCCGTCAAAAACGATGCGCGCATTACCAAATTTGGAAAATTCATGCGTAAAACAAGATTAGATGAAATTCCTCAACTACTAAATATTTTACGCGGGGAGATGAGTTTTGTTGGCCCGCGCCCAGAGCGACCGGAATTTGTCAAAACCCTTTCAGAAAAAATTCCTTTTTATCGCGAAAGATTATTGGTCAAGCCAGGACTCACCGGCTGGGCTCAACTCCTTGGTCCGGCTTATGGCGGCTCAGAAGCTGAATCTCTGGAAAAAGTTAAATATGATTTATATTATATTAAAAATAGATCAATACTGCTAGACATTAGTATAATCTTAAAAACCATTAAACTGGTTTTTACCAGACGCGGACAATAGATTGTCTTTTATTTAAAAATATTATTATCAATCACTGATGTGATTGTTTTTTTGACTTAATTTTAAGAAACGGCGCCTCAACCAAATAATAAGTAGCTGTTGCCAGCGCTAACGTGGAAATTATGCTTAAAAAAAATTTAGACAGATTGTTTATTGCTAAATGTTCAATTTGTCCAATAAGAATTGCATGCCAAATATAAACACTGAAGCTAATGCGGGCAATGAACAAAATTGGCCAGCAAGTGGCTGTCCGCACCAAAAAAGACCGCTCATTAATTAAAAAAGAAATAATCACCAAGGTAGTAATGGCTCCCAACAAGGTGGGCGCAAAGACATAGGCTATGGTAGGAGAAAAATTAAGATTATAAAAATAAATAAATAAAAAAAAGGCGGCTAAGACTGTCCACTGAAAATAATTGCGCCCTAAAAATTCCAACCGCCTATTATAACGCACATAAAAATAAGCGCCCATCATGCCAAAGGCGAAAAAATCCAAATCAGCTGGCGTAAATCTCAAAAGTTGCATCGTTGGATTAGAAACAAATAAAACTAGGATGCTTCTATAAGCGATTCCCATTACTGCCAGCATTAAAAACCACAAAATCTTCTGATACTTATAAAAAAAATAATAAAAAATAGGAAGTATAAAATAAAAATGCATTTCTATAATTAACGACCAATATACCGGATTAATAGTAATCTTGCTGGCGCCATCAGCATGTATTCCTCTGATAAAAAACAGATTATAAATAATAGCCTTGATTCCGCCATCAGCAAACAAAATATCCTGGCGAAAAATAAAAACAATAAAAAATATTGAAAAATAATACAAAGGCAGTATGCGGAGCAACCTCTTTCTAATATAATCTTTTAATTTTTTGGCATCCATTTGCTCGCCGCCCTTATACATCTGATAAAAAAGCAGAAAACCGCTCAAAACAAAAAAAATACTGACTCCAACAGTGCCGCAAACATAAACCAGCTTGTGCAAATTAATAAAGGTAACCGGTGAAAAATAGTCAGTGACGCTGTCACTATAAAATGGCAAAAGATAACCGGCGTGAAATAAAAAAACGGCCATAGTAGCCACAGCCCTAACAGCATCAAACGTCTTTATCCGTTCAAAATTTTGCAACATAGCTATTTTAATATATTTACCAACAGAGAAAAAAATAATTTGATTTTTATTCCGCAAAAAACCATAAAATTAAAAAAGAAATTATTTTTTTGCTGGAAATGTTTGCGATAATAAAGCCACATGGCATCATAAAAATTAATGATTGACCCAGCCTTCCTTTTGCTGCTGCTCTGGCCATAAAGATGAGTGATGACCGCCGTGCCGACATAGCCGATTTTTCCAAATTTATCAGAAACACGCTTGCAAAAATCCAAATCTTCGCCATACATAAAAAAATCATCATCCAAGCC
>JBAXTU010000036.1:0-4363 GCA_037130015.1 bacterium
ACTTATGATTTGCTATCAAAAATTCCTTCACTAAAAAATAAAAATCAAACCTTAAAAGATGATTTTTTTGAATTTAACAAAAAAGTAAAAATCCATGCTCGCGCCAGACTGATGGAAAATGGCAAAATCATCAATGCCCACAAGATGCAACTCAATTGGCCTGATAGAATTAATTTAATCAAACTTTTATTATCACTTGAAAGTTCTTTTGAAACCAAAACTATCAAAGATTATTTTACGGCTGATTTTTTTGCGACGAACTTTTGGCTTGAATGGTCCACCACTTTTGCTTTTGAACCTTGGCACAGTTTAATGGAAATGAAACGCTATTTGGGCCGGTTTATTCAAGACGCTCCGCACATAAACACCATGACTCGTGTTCTTAGCGCGCCATATTCTGAACATGATTTTTTTATATCCCCTATTACCAAATTTTTAAAACAACACAAAGTTAACTTTAAACAAAAGTCACAAATTTTGAATCTTGCTTTTATAGAAGTTAAAAATAAAAAAATTGTCAGTGGCTTAAAATTTAAAAATAAAACCCTAAAAATAAATCCTGATGATTTGGTTTTTGTGACCAATGGATCTATGACAGCAGACTCTAGTCTTGGTTCCATGAGTAAAGCGCCAAAACAAACAACAAAAAAATCAAACTCTTGGGAACTCTGGAAAAACCTGGCTAAAAAATCAAATGGCTTTGGCAAGCCCACTGTCTTTTGTAATGATATAAAAAAATCAATTTTTGAATCTTTTACTATCACCCTTAACGATCCAAAATTTTTTAAGCTAGTAGAAAAATTAACTGGCAACAAGGCTGGCACTGGCGGACTCATAACTTTTAAAAATTCCAACTGGCTCATGTCTCTTTCTTTACCACATCAGCCGTATTTTATTAACCAATCAAAAAACACTTTTGTGTGCTGGGGCTATGGACTCAGGCCAGACAATATTGGCAACTATATAAAGAAAAAAATGTCGGCTTGCACCGGCCAAGAAATATTAAAAGAATTATGCCATCATTTGGGATTAAAAAAAGAAGAAAAATCAATTATCAAATCCGCTATTTGTTTGCCAGTCATCATGCCCTACATTACTAGCCAATTTTTGAAACGTAAAAAATCAGACCGGCCATTGGTCGTGCCAAGTGATTCAAAAAATTTAGCCTTCATTGGCCAATACGTAGAAATTCCCAAAGAAATTGTTTTTACAGTGGAAGGCTCAATTCGCTCAGCTAAAATTGCTGTTAAAAAATTATTAAATCTCAAAAATAAAATTCCGACTTTGCATCAAAAACAAAGTCATTTAAAAACTGTTTGGGGAGGGATTAAAACAATCATGAGGTAGAACTGTTGACAAAACAATCTATCCGTGCTATACTGAAAGTCTTAAAGTATATCTCATTTAATTCCATTTTAGGAAATTCACTTTTTAGGCATTTCTTAACTATAGCTTTAATTTTTTAGCTCTGATGGAAATTTATGCGTCGGTCAATAAGACCTGGCTACTTTAAAAGCTAAAAATTAAAACTAAACAAAATGTCTACCAGAAGTTTCAGCCGAAGCTCCAGCTTTGGCAAATCATCTTCCACGCGTCGCCGTTCAACTGGCGGTCGTATCTCCAGACCGGCCGGTGGCCGGCCATCACCAAATCGCCGTGGCGGTTTCCGTGATCAAAAAATCCATCCTAGCATGTTCGTCTGTAAAGCCGAACCAATGGTGGAAACCAAGCCTTATGAATCGAAAAATAGTTTCGCTGATTTTGAAATTAGTGATATTTTAAAACAAAATATTATTCAAAAAGGCTATATCACTCCAACTCCAATTCAAGACGAAGCCATTCCGGTTGTACTTGAAGGTTTGGATGTTGTGGGCATTGCTAATACCGGCACGGGCAAAACCGCTGCCTTCTTATTGCCACTGCTTCATAAAGTAATCATGAACAAAAACGAAAATGTTTTGATTATTGTCCCGACCAGAGAACTGGCTACTCAAATCCATCAAGAATTGGTTGAATTCAGAGGAAGCTTAAAAATCTTTTCCGTGTGCTGTGTCGGTGGCGCTTACATTGGACGCCAAATTTCCGATTTAGCTCATCCGCATAATTTTGTCATTGGCACGCCAGGCAGATTGAAAGATTTGATTGAAAGAAGAAAATTAAATCCTGCCAGATTCAATACGATTGTTCTAGACGAAGCCGATCGCATGTTGGACATGGGCTTTGTGACTGACATGAGATATATCATGGGACTGATGCCTCAAAAAAGACAAACTTTATTTTTCTCAGCCACGGTCAATCGCGAAGTCAATGATTTGATTTATGAATTTTTAAACCAACCAGTAATGATTTCCGTCAAAACCGGCAACACCTCCAAAAATATTGACCAAGATGTTATTCGGGTCAGTCATCCGGCTGAAAAAGTTTCTATTCTGCATAAAATGTTATCTCAGCCTGAATTTTCCAAAGTACTAATTTTTGGTCGCACCAAATTCGGCGTGGAAAAACTTTCTAACCTCTTGGCTCAAAACGGTTTTAAAGTTGATGCCATTCATGGCAATAAGACTCAAAACAAAAGACAACAAGCCTTGAATGCTTTTAAGCAAAATAAAACTCAAATCTTAGTAGCCACTGATGTGGCGGCTCGTGGTTTGGATATTCCTAATGTCAGTCATGTAATCAATTTTGATTTACCTGCCACTTATGATGATTATGTGCATCGCATCGGTCGTACCGGTCGCGCTGACAAAACCGGTGTGGCTCTAACTTTTGTTGATTAAATTTCACAATTTAAACTACCTCCTCAATAGAAATTTTCTCGTCTTGATCTCGGTGAATCAAAACCATCACCGTGGGCAATTCGGGAAATTTTTGTTTTATAACATCTTTGGCGCTTTTCAAATCATTAATCTGAAAATTTATTTCTTCTTCCAATGATTTAAAATTTTTACTGCCACCATACATGCCACAATCAGTGTGATTGGTAAGTATTATTTGATGGGGGTGATGAAGAGAAATTGAAATGCCAATATTTTCCAAGAGCGCAGTGCGATCAGCTTCTTCAGTTGGGGAAACTAAATTTTTGCTGGCTCCAGCGAGTTCTATCAAATCAAATTCGCCATATTTTTTTTCTAAGAGTGGCAAAGCCTCAGGCCAAAAACGATAATCAATACACATCAGCACGAGAGAAATTTTGTCAGACATAAATATTAGAGTTATTTTTATTTTTTTCATTATAACACAACAGACATAATCTAAAAAGCTAAATTATTTATGCTTGACAAACCGCCAACATGAGAGTATAATTAGCTGTTATACGACAAATTGTTTAGGAGTACTTTAAAAACACAAACCACGGAGGATAGTAACATGAAAAAAAATTTGTTAATCGTACTATTATTGTTTTGTCTTGGCGGTTGTATGACAGGCGGTTATGGCTATGGTTATGCGACCGAACCCGCACCCGTAGTTTATAATGACCATAACCACTCAGGAACCATAGTAATCTGGGGCGGTCACAAAAAACATCATCACGAAGAAAAACAATACCGCCAAACTGAACACCAAAATCCAAGGCCACATAATAATCCTGTTGTTCAGCAAAATCACAATCGCCAACCAGCACATCCACCAATGCCACGGCAACGTCCAGAACCTCAACGACTACAAATGCCGACACCTCATCACTAAGCACTTTCAACACCAAAGCGTCCTTGATTTATAATCAAAGGACGCTTTTATTTTTGCGATTTTTAGACTATAATATAAGCAAATAATCTCTAACTCAATAAACTAAAAAAATTATGAAAAGGAAACTTTTCTCCAGACCGGCCAAGTTTTTGGTTGGTTTTTTGTCGGCTTTTTTTCTACTGGGGCTAACCGCAATTCCAGCCAAAGCAACTAACATTACAATTGATTCGGATACAGTTTGGAATGACGGTGGCGTTCATGTTTTTGATAATGGCGACAGCCTAGGAATAAATGAAAATATAACTTTAACAGTCACCAACGGCACCATTATTAAATTAGGAACAAATAGCAACATTGCAGTGTCAGGAAAACTTCATTTAGTCGGCTCCGCTGACAAGCCTGTAGTTATTACTTCTATTAAAGATGATACCTATGGAGGCGACACTAATGGCGATAATATATCTTCTACTCCAGCCAAAGGCGATTGGGGCGGTATTATGGTTAATACTAATCAAAATGGCTCGCCTGAATTTATCGCTGATTATGCCATTATTAAATATGGTGGCAATTTTTTTGGTAATCCTTTTAACTACTTGCAAATTATTAAAGCTAAAAAATTTATACTAAACCATTGTGACCTATTAGACAATGATCAATTCATTAAAATTTATAATGC
>JBAXTU010000037.1:0-3567 GCA_037130015.1 bacterium
TCCTCCACCACCAGAACCGCCCCCACCGCCTCCGCTAAAACCAGAGCTTGAGCCAGGTGCGACCGAAGATGAACTGATAGCGCTACCAAAAGAACTGCCAAGCGATGAGGCAAAACTGCCCACAGCCACAGCCGAAAAACCAGCACCAGCATACCAATTTGGATTATAAGCATTTCCTTGAGCTTGCAGTTGGGCAAAAACGTCAGTGAATTGTTCAGCCCATTTGTTTTCTACATTTAGAGCCAAGGCGTATGGCAAAAACTTTTCAAACAATTCCGGAGTTTTTTCCGGCGGATTATGAAAATTCATTCTGTCTTTTTCAGTGACAGACAAAAATAATTTAAAACCTTCAATCTCATCCATTAATTTTCTGCCTTCAACTGTCGGCGCTTTCATTAAAAAAACAAATAAAAAGTTAACAACCAAAAAAACAAAAATAATTATAGTCACGGCCACGGAAGTCAGAGCGGAAAAAGCCACTAGGGCTGCAATATCACCAAAAATAAACGGGGCCGAGAAAAAAGCTAAAAACACGGTCTGAACCATGGTGCCAACATCACGACTGCCTTCTTTGATTTTCAATATTCCTCTTATTACCACAAAGACCATGGCAAAAACTCCGATATTCCAACCGCTAAGCCAAACCAAGAAAAACATTGATCCAAAAAAACTTGGCAGACCATTATTCAATGAAGAAATTACAACTGTCACAATTAAAGCCAAAATTGACAAAACCACTCCACCAATCAAATACTTATAATTTAATTTGAAATATTTATTTTTATAATTTTCAACTAGAACGCCTTTTAGCTCATCCAAAGCATCACCAATTTCTTGATGGTTACTGGGTTTGATTATTAATTCATCCTTGCTGGCAAAAAAACTGTTCATTATCAAATCTTGCTCAACCGGTAAATTTTTATTTTTTGCCGCTGTGGAAAGATTTTTTAAATGATAATGAGCTCCAATTTTTTCTATTTTTAAAAAACCTTTGACTGCTAAATGAATAATAGAAGCTGAAAACAAACGATCACTCATGCCCATATTTTTTATATACCCGATTGAAGCTGGAGACAAATCTTGTGGCGAATCATACTGAGCAATAACTGTTCCCTTTTCAGGGTCTTTGCCAACTTTAAACCAAAAAAATAAATAATATAATAAAACAATCACCAGTCCAATAAGCCCGACAAAAAATCCTGTGTTATCACGTAACCAGTCAGCTCTTTTTTCGGCGACTGTAGGCTCATGCACAAATCCCTTGGGCCAGCCCACCACAATACTCAGGCCTTCATAAGAATCAAGTTTTCTATTTGAAGAAAAATAAACTTTGCCATTTTCAATTTTGGCTGTAAAATCTTTTTCCATTGATCCTTGAGATCCAGTGTAGCCTTCGGTTCTAATTTGCTCCGGCAATATGCCACTGGACAAAGAAACCTCGGCTGTGGCCTTATCAATTGGAAACACCCAGCCGTTACCAGTCACATTCCAATACAACTCATCATGATCTGCAAAAAAACCAAGTTGCTTGGTGGTGCGATAAGTTATTTCAAAAGCATATTGTCCTGGCGGAATCACAATATCTTGATCACGAATATAAATTCTAATGCCATTGGATTCATCAGCAGTATCATACATGGTCGGCAAGCCATCGCGTTTAACAGAAATAATTTCAAAGCCGACTTTATAATTATTGCCATTTTTATCTTTATATCTAGTTGGAAAATCACGATAAATACCATGCACAATTTCTTCTCCTAGACTGGTGACAGCAATAGTTTCGGTGACAATCATGGAACCGTCTTGATTGACGGTTATTTGACTATCAAAGCTGTTAATTTTTTCTATTTGTTCTTGCGCACCAACTGGCAGAGCTAGTAGTAGTAAAAACAAAAATGCAAAGATTTTTTTGAACATAAATTTATTTTTAATATATTTTTTTATATTCGGCAATAATTATTTCACCTTTAAATTTCTTTTTTAATGCTTCGGCCAAACCTTTGTTTGCCACAGATTCGCCATGAACAACAAAAATTTTCTTTGGCTTGGGCGAAATAATTTTGTGCACCCATTTAGTCAAAGCTGGCTGATCAGCATGCGAGGAATACGCGCCGATAGCTGACACTCCGGCCTGGACATAAATTTCTTCACCATCAATAGTCACTTTTTTTTGTTTTTCTAATAATCTTCGGCCCAGTGATCCTTCGGCCTGATAAGACAAAAACAACAAATCATTTTGCGCACTGCCCAAATATAATTTCAAATGATGCGGAATGCGACCACCCGTACACATGCCATTGCCAGCCAAAATAACCTTTGGTGGCGGTACACGATTAATTTCTTTTGACTGAGCTACGGTCATGGTATAAGTCAGTCCTGGAAAATTAAACAGATCATCCCCTCTTTCAATGATGGCGCGAGACTCAGCATCATACATGTCCACATATTTTTTATAAACTTGCGTGGCCTTGATAGCCAGTGGACTATCTACGAAAATTGGCACATTAGAAATTTTTCGGCTACTAACAAAAGTATACAATTCATACAATATTTCTTGAGTGCGTTCCAAGGCAAAAGCCGGAATCATGAGCACGCCCTTTTCTGCCACTGAATGTTTGATGGCGTCTAATAATTTTTGTTTGCGTTCTTCTTTTGATTCATGTACTCTGTCGCCATAAGTAGACTCTACCACCACAATATCTGCACCTTCAATATATTCCGTGTCAGCCACAATTGGCGCTGGCGGATTGCCCAAGTCACCGGAAAAAACCAGCTTGGTTTCTTGGCCGTTTTCATTTATCCAAATTTCTACGCTAGCCGAACCCAAAATATGGCCAGCATCACGCAAACGAATTTTTATTTCAGGAGTAATTTGTTTGAACTCTCCATAAGGCAAAGGTTCAAAAAGTTTCATCAATCCAATGACATCATTTTCACTATATAGCGCCTCATGGCCATAGCGCATGGCTTCTTCATAAATAATCCTAGCCGAATCAAGCAACATAATATCAGCAAAGTCAATAGTCGGAGCTGTGGCATAAATAACTTTAGAAAATCCATCACGAAATAATTTTGGCAAACGGCCACAATGATCCAAATGAGCATGTGTCAAAATTGCAAAATCAATTTCCGATGGTTCAAAGTCAAAGGGTTTTAAATTATGTTCGGCTGCAAATTTTTCACCTTGAAAAATACCACAGTCAACTATAAATTTTGTTTTATCTGTTTCTACTAGAGCGCAAGAGCCAGTCACTTCTTGAGCCGCGCCATGGAAAGATATTTTCATAAAAAATTAAATTACGTCAGCCGGCAAAATCTCTTTATACTGGCCTTCTTTAAGATTTAAATTTGTTAATTTTAATTTGCCAAGCCTAATTCTTTGCAGATCAACTACTTTGTAGCCGACTTGCTCCAGCATTTTTCTGATTTGGCGATTAATCCCTTCAGTGATAATTAAAGATATTTTAGTATCTGATAAAATTTTAACTTTAGCGCCTCGCACCAGTCTGCCTTCTAGTCTCATTGGTTGCTCTAAAATAATTTTATCAGCTCGAACAAATTTTTTGT
>JBAXTU010000038.1:0-3514 GCA_037130015.1 bacterium
AATTATCATTGACTTGAAAAAAAGAACCAACTATTTGCAACCGCTCATTGCCTCCTACGGCCTTGACTAAACAATTGATCATTTAAACTTTACCGAAAAAAACCAACCCACTAGCTCTGCTGGTGGTTTTTTTAATAAAAAAGCGACTCATTACTGAGTCGCTTTTTAAAAAAATAAAATTAATACATTTCTAAATATTTTTCTATTTCCCATGGTGTCACCTGCAAACGATATTCATCCCATTCGGAATTTTTGGCTTCCAAATATTTTTTATAAATATGTTCGCCTAACGCCTCAACCATCAGAGGATCTTTTTTTAATTCTTGGAGCGCTTGCCACAAAGAGCCGGGTAAGGTCTCAATATTCAATTGATCTAGCTTGCCATTGTCAAAATGATATAAATCCTCTTCTATTGGATTTGGTGGCAACAAATTATCTTTTATACCTTCTAGTCCGGCTTTAAGCATAACCGCGAACGACAAATAAATATTGCAAGCCGGGTCTGGACTGCGCAGTTCGGCGCGTGTGGCCTTGGTGTTACCCGCGGCAAAACGCGGAATTCTGATGAGCGCCGAACGATTATTTTTGGCCCACGAAATATACACGGGCGCTTCATAGCCGGGCGTCAATCTTTTATAAGAATTAACGGTCGGCGACAACACGGCTGACATGGCTTTGATGTGTTTCAATTGTCCGGCAATAAAATTTAAAGCTTCATTGGACAGGCTGTATGGATTGGAAGCATCATAAAAAATATTTTCATCCGTACCGATTTTGAATAAACTTTGATGCACGTGCATGCCACTGCCATTAATACCTTGAATTGGTTTGGGCATAAAAGTAGCATGAAGCCCGTGCTTGCCGGCAATAGCTTTTAAAACAAACCGAAAAGTGACGGCATTGTCGGCCGTGCGCAGGGCCTCGTCATATTTAAAATCAATTTCGTGCTGGCCAATGGCCACTTCATGATGGCTAGCCTCCACATTGATACCGAATTTTTCCAGAGCAATAGTCATTTCTCGACGCACTTCGTACGCTTCATCCATGGACAAATCAAAATAACCGCCACTGTCATTGGGAATAATTTTGCCGTCGTCATTTTTTTTAAATAAGAAAAATTCCAATTCCGGACCAGTCTTGTATTCATAGCCCATGTCCTTAGCCTCTTTCAAAGCCTTCTTCAAAATATATCTAGGGTCACCTTCAAACGGCTGACCATCGGGCGTAAAAATATCGCAAATAAATCTGGCTGTGTTGCCATCCGGACAATTAAGCCAAGGAATAATATTATAAGTGTTCAAATCCGGTTTTAGATACATGTCACTTTCGGCGATACGACAAAAACCTTCAATGGACGAGCCATCAAACCAAGTGCCAAATTGCAGACAGCTGGAAAAATGCTCGGCCGGAATAGTGAGTGATTTGACCACTCCATAAAGGTCAGTGAATTGCAATTGAATAAACTTGACACTATCTTCTGAAAAACGTTTAAAAATTTCTTCTCTGGTCATATAAAAATTATTTTTTAATTAAAAAAGCTCTTTTAATAAAGAGCAAACTGAAAAACCCGATTGATTACCGGGTTGTTTATTTCTGCCTGGCCCCACCCAAATTGACCACTGGGCGGGCTTGAGTTTTAAGGTTTATTTTGTTCATTAAAATTATCATACTCTTTTTGGAATTAGCCGTCAAATTTTTTAGCCAAATACATTTTTCGATCTTTTTCCGATAATTTTTCAATGGCATAGCGCAACATAGTACGTGGCATTTTTGTTGCATTTATATCCAAAAAATCTTTAAGTTCTACTGGCTGGCGTTTGCCCATTTCTCTAAGCATCCAACCCACGGCTTTGTGAATCAAATCATGCTTATCACTCAATAGAATTTTGGCAATTTTTAAAGTATCTTCAGACTCACTATTTCTGATAAAAGCAAAAGTAGAAATCATGGCGATTCTTTTTTGCCACAAGTCATTTGATTTGGCCATGGTGTATAAAATTTTTCTGTCTCTGTTTATTAACCAATCCCCTAATACTTTATAGCAAGACAAATCCACCAAATCCCAATTATTGACGCTTTTTAAATTTTTTAAATAAAAATCAATGCATTGTTTTTTTAATTTATTATCTTTTATCTTTTCATATTTGGCGACCAAAATAAAAAGCGCGGTCAGCCTTTCTTCATGAATTTTACTTTTTATCAAAATCTGTAAATCAGCAAAATCCAAATCACTAAACTTTTTAGCCACAGACCTGGCATCCGGCACCATCACGCCCATAAAAATATCACCCTCGCCATACTGCCCTTGCCCGCATTTAAAAAAACGAGGCAAAAATTCTGCCTTGTCTTTTTTTGCTTTAGCTTTCAAAGCCGATTTTATTTGAACTATTTTTTTCATTTAAATAAATTATGCCTGAATTATATAATTTATCATCAAATATGTAAACAAACCGACCATTTGACATTTCCAGCCAAATGTTATAATATATCTTTATAAATAAAACAAATTCATTAACTTTATTATGAAAAAAGAAATTCATCCCAAGTATTACTCAGATGCCAAAGTCTCCTGTTCCTGTGGCAATTCTTTTACTGTGGGTTCAACAATGGAAATAATTCAAGTGGAAATCTGCTCAGCCTGCCATCCTTTTTATACTGGCAAGCAAAAATTAATTGACTCTTCCAGAAGAGTTGATAAATTCCAAAAACGCGTTGAAGCCAAAGCTGGTGCCGCCGCTTCTAGAACCGGTAAAAAAGTCAAAAAAGAAAAACAAAAAACTCTACAAAAAAACAAAAGAGCCAAACTGGAAGTTGACGGCAAATAACTTAATTTTATTTCAAATGGACTCGTTATAATTGGCGAGTCTTTTTGTTTAGGGTATAATATAATTAGTTAAAAGTTTGTAAAGTTTGTAAAGTTATAAAGTTAACGGTTTATAAAAAAAATAAATGCAAGACAAATTAAACAAAATGCAACTACGATTTGAAGAACTGGAACGTCTCCTCCAAGACGAGGCCGTGATTTCTGATCCCCAAAAAATCAAAACCTATTCCCAAGAATACGACGACCTCAAAAAAGTTATTGCCCTTAAAAAAGATTTGGATAAAACCTTGACTGAAATTTCTGAAACCGAAAAAATGATTGCTGAAAATTCAGATGATGAAGAATTAAAAAAAATTACCGAAGAAGAAAAAACAGACTTGGAAAATAAAAAAACCGAACTGGAAAAATCAATCCGATCACTACTCACACCCAAAGATCCTAACGACAAAAAAAATGTCATCGTGGAAATCCGCGCTGGCGCTGGCGGTGATGAGTCAGCCTTGTTTGTAGCCGAGCTTCTGCGAGCTTACACTCGTTTTGCGGAAGGTAAAAAATGGCAAGTAAAACTATTATCATCTAATCGCATTGGCATTGGCGGTTTCAAAGAAGTAATTTTTGAAATCACAGGCCGTGATGTTTATGGCACCATGAAATTTGAAAGCGGAGTACATCGAGTCCAACGTGTACCAG